>NZ_RAVY01000114.1:0-32263 GCF_003611625.1 Corallococcus sp. CA054B | reverse complement strand
CTTCTGGGCCTCGGTCGTGATGACCTGGCCCATGGCCTGCTCCAGCGACTTGTGGGCGGTGACGCCCGGCTGGTCACCCCAGCCGTTCTTCAGCGCCTGGTGCTGGCCGCCAATCTTCTCCGCCGCGCGCCAGTCCTGCTCGAACAGGCGCTGGTTCACGATGCCCACCTCGTACTGGCCCACCGCGGCGGGACGCGGGGGAGGACCGTCCGGCTGGGCCTCCTCCATGGTGACGACCTGGATGCGCCAGGCCCACACCGCGCCCACGAAGAAGAGGACCATGGCGCCCACACCGACGCCGATGATCTTCCCCATGACGAGGTGGTCTTCCTCGGCCGCCACGCCATGCGCGCCGACGATGACCCGCGATTCGACTTCGGACTGGGTCTTCTTCATGGCTGCACGTACCTCAGGGACTCCGCGATGTAGGGGTCCTTCACCGGGAAGGTGTACCGACCGCGCGCCCGGAACAGGGCGTAGCCCACCGCGACACCGCCCACGCCCACGAAGGCCGTGAGAATCGTCCAGTGGAACGTCGGACCGGCCTCACCGGAGAACGCCGGCCAGATGAGCCAATACAGGTCCACGGCGTGCATGAGAAGCATGTAGGTGGCGGCCACCGCCAGGGTCCCGGGCTTCTCCTTCAGCTTGCGTGACAGCAGCGTGAAGAACGGCAGCACGAAGTGGCCGAAGAAGATGACGTAGGAGACGCCGCGCCACGGGCCGAACATGCGCAGGCCGTACCAGGGCGCCTCTTCCGGGATGTTGGCGATCCACACCAGCAGGAACTGGGAGAAGCCGATGTAGGCCCAGAACGCCGTGAAGGCGAAGATGAGCTTGCCCAGGTTGTGGTAGTGCGACGTCTTCACCAGGCTGCCGTAGAGGTCCTTGCCCTGGGCCCGCACCGTGGCCAGCGTGAGGACGCAGAAGGCGGCCAGGAAGCTGCCGGCGAAGTAGTAGGCGCCGAAGATGGTGGACTGCCACAGCGGGGTGAGGCTCATCAGCCAGTCGAAGGCGGCGAAGGTGATGGTCAGCGCCAGGAAGGGCAGGGCGCCCGGGGAGAACTTGCGCTGCTTGACGGTGAGCTCCAGCCCGCCCACCTCGTCCTGCTGGGTGCTCCAGCTGTACAGCCGGTGGGAGACGAAGATCCACACCGCGAAGTAGATGACCTGGCGGACGGCGAAGAAGCCCAGGTTCAGGTAGTGCTCCTTCTTGTGGTGAAGGTGCTCCACCTCGATGCCGTGGATGTTGGCGGCCAGCGGAGAGCCATCCACCCAGGGGTAGAGGTACTTCATCATCGGGATGAGGGCGAGGATGAGCACCGCGAAGACGGGCACCGCGATGGAGATGGTCTCCATGGCGCGGCGCAGGACGATGGGCCACTTCGCCTTGGCCGTGTGGAAGATGGCCAGCATGATGAGGGCGGCCACGCTGATGCCGACCCAGTAGGTGAAGCCCAAGAGGAAGCTGAAGCTGGTCGCCTCCGGGTTCATGAAGAAGCCCACGGCGGTGAGCACGAGGCCCACCACGCCCAGGCCGAACGCGGGCACCATCAGCTTGGGCGTGCCGGTGTAGCGCTCCATGGCAGTCATCGGTTCTCCTGCGGGACGGGCTGCGTCCCGGCGGTGCTGCGGGCGGCCTGCAGCGCGCGCACATAGGCGACGACGGCCCAGCGCTCACGCGTGTCGAGCTCACCCGAGAAGGACGGCATGATGCCGTAGCCCTCGTTGATGGCGGTGTAGAAGTGGCCGGCCGGCTTGTCCGCGAGCTCCAGCAGGGACGGCGGCAGACGCAGCGCCATGTTCTCCGCGACGACGCTGTTGCCGTCGCCGAGCACGCCATGACACTGCGAGCAGACGATGTTGTACTTCTTCTGGCCAAGCTCCAGCAGGTGCTTGTCCACCGGCAGCGGGATGGCGTTCACGGCCACGCCGTTGGCGCGGCCCGTGGAGATGCCCGGGTTGCCCACCGGCCGCTCGCGCGGGACGGTGCCGGCGGGGGGCACGCGCATGGCGCGGCCGTCCGGCCAGAACTCGGACGTCTCGTAGTACTCGTACTTGGCCTGGGTCTCCATGCGCTGGAGGAACTCCGAGCTGACGTTGCAGCCCGTGAGCGCGGCGAGCCCGGCGGCGGGGATGAGCCACCTCATTCGTTCTCTCCCGAGACAACGGTCACGTGGGTCGCGCCCAGGGCCGTCAGCTGGTTCTTGACGTCCGCGGCGTCCGTGCCCGTGGGGTGCGGGATGCTCAGCCAGTAGCCGTGCGTGGACGCGCTGCGGAACTCTTCCGACTCGAAGGCCGGGTGGTAGGGCTGCGGCAGCTTGCTCAGGCCGAGCAGGCCGAAAAAGATGCCGAACGCGGCGAACAGCACGCTCAACTCGAACGTGATGGGCACCCAGGCCGGCAGGCTCAGGATGGGACGGCCACCCACGTTGAGCGGGTAGTCGATGCTGTTCATCCACGTCTGCATCGTGAGGGCGGTCACCATGCCGGTGAGGCCGCCACCCAGGGCGATGAAGGGCACGCGAGAGGGCGGCAGACCCAGCGCCTCCGACCCGCCGTGGAGCGGGTAGGGGGAGTAGGTGTCCATGCCCTGGAAGCCCTTTTCCCGCATCTGCCGGGTGGCATCCACGAGGGCTTCAGGCGTGGCGAACTCGGCCAACACCCAGGAATCAAGGACCTTGGCTTCCATGATGCTAGTGCGCTCCGTGGGTGAGGGTGCCCGCGCCGCCGGTGTCCGCGCCGTGGCTGTTGGCGTGCGCGGCGTGCTTGAGCTCCAACTGGAGCTCCTTCACCTCGCTCACCGCGACGGCCGGGACGAACTTGAGGAACAGGAGGAACAGGGTGCCGAACAGGCCCAGCGTGCCGATGTAGATGCACCAGTCCACCCAGGTCGGCGTGTAGATGTCCCACGACGAGGGCAGGAAGTCCTGGGAGAGCGACGTCACGATGATGATGAAGCGCTCGCACCACATGCCGATGTTCACCGCGATGGACGCCACCCACATGATGGGGATGCTGGTGCGGGCCTTCTTGAACCAGAAGATGTTCGGGGTGATGACGTTGCAGGCGATCATCAGCCAGTACACGCCGGCGTAGGGGCCCGTGGCGCGGTTCACGTAGAAGGTCCAGAACTCGTACTGGTTCATGGAGTACCAGGCGATGAAGTGCTCCATCAGGTAGCCGTAGGACACGAGCAGGCCCGTCGCCAGGATGACCTTGTTCATGTTCTCCAGGTGGCGGTCCGTGATGACGTCCCGGAGGCCCAGGTACTTGCGGGCGGGCACGATGAGGGTGATCACCATCGCGAAGCCGCTGAACACGGCGCCGGCCACGAAGTAGGGCGGGAAGATGGTCGCGTGCCAGCCCGGAATCTGGGACACGGCGAAGTCGAACGACACGATGGTGTGCACGGACACCACGAGTGGCGTCGAGAGGCCGGCCAGCAGCAGGTAGGCGATCTTGTAGTTGTGCCAGTGGCGGCCGGAGCCGCGCCAGCCGAGGGCGAACAGGCCGTAGATGGTGCGCTGCAGCTTCGTCTTGGACGAGTCACGCAGGGCGGCCAGGTCCGGGATGAGGCCCACGAACCAGAAGAGGGCGGACACCGTGAGGTACGTGGAGATGGCGAACACGTCCCACACGAGCGGCGAGCGGAACTGCGCCCAGGCGCCCAGGGTGCTGGGGTAGGGGAACAGCCAGAAGGCGAACCAGGGACGGCCCGTGTGGAGCAGCGGGAAGAGACCCGCGCACATGACCGCGAACAGCGTCATGGCTTCCGCGAAGCGGTTGATGCTCGTGCGCCACTTCTGCTGGAAGAGCAGGAGGATGGCGGAGATGAGCGTACCGGCGTGGCCGATACCGACCCACCAGACGAAGTTGATGATGTCGAACGCCCAGCCCACCGGCTGGTTGTTGCCCCACACGCCGATGCCGCGCGCGAGGGTGTACGTGACACCGACGACCAGGAGGCCCAGCGCCGCGGACGAGATGCCCAGCAGCATGAACCAGCCCTTGCCGGGCTTGCGCCAGACATGGTCGAGCAGGGTTTCATTGAGGGACTTGTCGTCGTGGTGCGGCGCGACGAGGTCCCGGGGCTCGAGGGGGTCGAGCGGGAGGTGTGCGGTCTCGGCCATGACGGTCAGTGACCTCCTTCGTGCGCCGGCGCGGCATCAGCAGGGGCGGCGGGCACGAGGGCAGGGTTGGGGTTGCGCAGGCGGATGAGGTGGGCGGTGCGGGGGCGGGTGCCCAGCTCGTGCAGCAGCCGGTAGGCACGCTCGTCCTCGTGGAGCTGGGTGACGCGCTGGGCGGGGTCCGCCAGGGAGCCGAAGGCGATGGCCTGCGTGGGGCAGGTCTGCTGGCACGCCGTCTGGAGCTCCTTCTCCTGGATGAGGCGCTTCTCGACGCGGGCGTTGATGCGGACCCGCTCGATGCGCTGCACGCAGTAGGTGCACTTCTCCATGACGCCGCGGTTGCGCACCGTGACGTCCGGGTTCATCAGCATCTTCTCGGTCGGCGTCTTGCCCTGCGTGTAGTGCAGGTAGTTGAAGCGGCGGACCTTGTACGGGCAGTTGTTGGAGCAGTACCGCGTGCCGATGCAGCGGTTGTACACCATGTCGTTGAGGCCCTCGTCCGAGTGCACGGTGGCGTTCACCGGGCAGACGTACTCGCAGGGGGCCTTCTCGCAGTGCACGCACGCGACGGGCTGCATGACCATGGCGGGGTCGTTCTCATCGCCCTGGAAGTAGCGGTCGATGCGCAGCCAGTTCATCTCACGGCCGCGGCCCACCTGCTCCTTGCCGACGACGGGGATGTTGTTCTCCGCCTGGCACGCCACGACGCACGCGTTGCAGCCCGTGCAGCGCGACAGGTCGATGGACATGCCCCACTTGTAGCCCTCTTCCGGCTTGGTGGCGTACTGGAAGTCCGGCAGGTTGTTCTGCTTGCCCAGCTCGTGCTTGGCCTGGACGCGCTCCAGCGTGTGCTCCGTCTCCTTCGACGGGTGCGCCAGCTCGCTGACGGTCATGTCGAGCGCCAGCGGGCGGCCCTCCATGCGCCAGTGGTACTGGGTGCGGGCGAACTTGTGGCTGCCGCGGACCTTGGTCAGCTTGGCGCCGCCGTCGAACCAGGGGGCGTTCACGCTGCGCAGCAGGTTGGCGTTGAAGCCGATGTCCTTGGCCACGACCTCGTGGAGGCCGGTGCGGCCGTAGCCCAGCGCCACGGTGACGGTGTCGTCCGCGTTGCCGGGGAGGATGGTGACGGGGACCTGCAGCTTGCGTCCGCCGTACTCCAGCTCCGCGACGTGGTTGTTCTCCAGGCCCAGCCTCTTGGCCGTGGCCGGGCTGAGGATGGCGGCGTTCTCCCAGACGATCTTCGTGATGGGGTCCGGCGTCTCCTGGAGCCACGCGTTGTTGGCGAACCGGCCGTCCAGGACGCGGTAGTCGTGGACGAAGTTGATCTCCAGCTCACCGGCCGCGGGCGGCTGGTAGGCGGCGACCAGCTGCGAGGCGGCGCCCGTGTCCGGGGCGGCCGTCGTCAGCGCGGCGGCGGTGCTGCCGGGGACGATGCCCTCGGAGACCCAGGTCTCCCAGCGGGTCTCGAAGTCGGCGCGGCCAGCCTCGCCACCCTGCGCGGCCCAGTAGTCACGCACCAACTGGTAGGCGGGGCGGAAGGGCTCGTCGAGGAACAGCGCGAACAGCTCCGCTTCCGGCACGCCGTTGAAGAGCGGCTGGATGAGGGGCTGCGCGATGCTGACGGTGCCGTCGGCCGCGCGGCCGTCGCTCCAGGTCTCCAACTGGTGCGCCAGGGGCACGAACCAGTCGGCGAACTTGGAGGTCTCGTCCTCGTAGTGGCCCGCGTACAGGACGGACAGCGCCTTGCGGTTGGCGTTCTGCTTGGGGTCCAGCACCTCCGCCAGGCCCGCGTCCACCGGCAGGGCGTAGACGGGGTTGGTGGCGGTGATGACCAGCGTGTCCACCTTGCCGGCCTTGATGTCCGCGACCAGCGCGCTGATCTCCGACAGGCCCGAGGCCTCCGGGGCGGCGGCCGGGACGAGCTTCACGGTGGTGCCCACGTTGCCCAGCGCGGCGTTGATGGCCTGCGCCAGCGCGTGCACGGCGGCGGGCTGGCGCTCACCGGCGAGCACCACGGAGCGGCCGGCCTTCGACTTGAGGTCCTGGGCCACGGCCTGCACCCACGACTGGGTCTCCGGGCTCAGCGAGCCGGCCTTGCCGGACGCGCCCAGGCTGGCGGCGGGGCCACCCACGGCCTGCGCCAGCGCGGCGGCGATGCCGAAGACCTCGGCGGACTTCACGCGCTTGCGGTGGTCCGCCATGCCGCCGGTGATGGACATGCGGGATTCGGCCACGTACAGGCGGTTGAGCTCGCCGTTCTTCGGGTCGCGGCGGTCCGCGAACTGGCGGTTGAGGGCCAGGTTCTCCGGGCGGCTCTCCAGGAAGTCCGCGTCCAGGGAGACGATGACGTCCGCGCGGCTCAGGTCGTAGACGGCCTGGACCGGCTGGCCGAACAGGGCGCGGTTCGCCTGCGCGGCGGCGGAGTCCGTGATGGACGAGAACGTGTGGAAGCGCGCGTTGGGCAGCTTCTTCTGGATGCGGCCCGTCACGTCGCGCAGCGTCGGCGAGCTGATGGGCTCCGTCAGGAAGCGCAGGCGGCTGCCACCGTCCGCCGCGGCCCTCTGGCTGACGAGGGCGGAGATGTCCTCGGCCAGCACGCGCAGCGAGCGGGGGTTGTTGCCCTGGCGCAGCACGCGGGCGCGCTGCGGGTCATAGAGCGAGAGCAGGAACGCCTGCTCGAAGACGCCGGCAGCGCCCTGGTTCACGGGGTGCTGGGGGTTGCCTTCGATCTTCACCGGGCGGCCTTCGCGCGCGGTGATGAGCAGGCCGGAGGTGTGGCCTCCGAGCGTCATGCCGGACGCGTAGTGCAGCGGGTTGCCCGGGGTCACTTCCGGCGGCGTCTTCGTGTACGCCACCATCCGCTCATCCTGCGGACGGGTGCTGCACGCGGTGGCGCCGGCCAGGGCGAGCGACGCGCCCATCAGCTGCATGAACTCGCGGCGGGCGAAGCCGGTGGGGGGAAGGTCCGCGCCGACGGGGAATTCCGGGCGGGTCTCCTCCAGGAACTCCGGCGTGGCGAGCTTCTCCTCCAGGCCGAGCCAGTACGTCTTGCCGTACGCGCCCTCCGCCGGGACGGCGCGGGTGGAGGCGTGCTCGAGCGCCTCGCCCACGACGTCGTCGTGAGCGTGCGCGTGGGGGGCGGCCTCGTTGCGGCCCGAGACGACCGGGAGCGCGAAGGACGAGGGGGTTTCCTGCGCGGGCGCGCTGTCAGGCTTGGTGTTCATCGGTGGCATGTGGAGCAGCTCGTGCGCGAGTGAACGTCGTATTCCTTGATGAGCGTCTCAGCGAGGGCCTCAGCTTCCGCCTTCGCCGTGGGGGGCGCCCAGGTCATGCTGGTGATGAACTCCGGGGGCCGGAGGTTGGGGCCGGGGTTGCGGTGGCAATCCAGGCACCAGCTCATCGTCAGCGGCGCGGACTGCTCGATGGCGCCCATCTGGTCCACGCGGCCGTGGCAGGTGGCGCAGCCGACGCCCTTGCCCACGTGGATGGAGTGGTTGAAGTAGACGTAGTCCGGCAGGTTGTGGACGCGGACCCAGGGGATGGGCTGGTCAGCGAAGAACGCCTTGCGGACCTCGGTGAGGTACGGGCTCTTGTTCCACACCTGCGCGTGGCAGGACATGCAGACCGTGGTGGAAGGGATGCCCGCCGACGGGGACTTCTCCACCGTCCAGTGGCAGTAGCGACAGTCGATCTGCTCGTCACCGGCGTGGTGCCGGTGGTCGAACTCGATGGGCTGTTCCACCGGGCGTGCCTGATTGGTCACGAGCGGAGAGCGCACGTAGGCCAAGAGGCCGCCGATGGCGATGGCGGGCACGGCGAGGAGCATCGCGGCCGACAGGCGCGACACCGTATTCGTCCAGCGTGGGAAGAGAGGGCCGCTCATACCAGGACCAGGGGCAAGGGGACTGAAGGCGACATGAAAGCAGGGGTGGACGCGGGAAAACCGTTCGGCGCGGAAGTCAGGGGGGCCGTCCCGGTCCCGGTGGACCGGGCGGGGGGTGGCTCCTGGCGCTCAGACGGCAAGGCAGTCACGTCCAACGAACCTCTAGGATGGTGCCGTGGGCGCGGGTCCCTCATGAACTTCCCGACCCAATGCGGCGCGGGACCATCATTCATGAGCACGGCAGTGTCAACCATTCTGTGGGGAGTGGGAATAAGGAGCGCTTAGCACCTTCCGGGGCGGTTGCGACAAGTTGTCCGCGCGCGGTGATGAATCCCGCTTCTGGCGATCGGAAGGGAGCTTTGCGCGAGGGGGCCTCTCCCTCGGAGATCAATTCCTCTCAGGGCGCGCGCTACAGGGTGCGACGGTGCGCGCTACGCATGAATCGCGGTGACTTGGAGTCCGGGTCGCCGGAGCTCATCGCGCTAGACCTCCACCACCGCGGTGCCGGCGACGGCGTAGACGCGGTCCTTCTTGCCCCGCCGCATGTCCACACCGCCCGTGAAGGCGCTGAACGCGGGCAGGACGCCCACGCCAGGGCCCAGGTGGAAGCAGGGCAGCCGCAGCCGGTCCGCCCCACCCGACAGCCGCACCATGGGGTGCAGGTGCCCGGCCCAGACGTAGCGCCCGGCGGCCGGCTCCGGGTGATGGGCGAAGCGGAACGGGCCTTCGTCTAATCCCTCCGCGCGGTCCTCCATCCTCCAGGAGGGCGGAAGGGTCCGCACATGGCGGTCGTGGTTGCCGCGTATCAGCACGACTTCTAGTGAAGCATGAGCTTCGCGCCAGGTATTCACGCGACGGATGACGTCGCCGGTAAGCCCCTGGCGTGAGTGCACCAGGTCCCCCACCAATAGGAGGCGCCGGGCGCCGGTGGCGGTGAGGGCGGAGGAGAGACGGGCCAGGTCGTCATCCAGGACCCCCAGTGGGAGGGGGATGCCGTGCTGCTGGAAGGACTCCGTCTTGCCCCAGTGCAGGTCGGCCACCGCGAGCACGCCGGCCTGGGGCCAGTGCAAGGCCCGTTCCGGGAGCAGCTCCACGTCCGCGTCCGCTACGCGGGTCTGGCATCGGCCTGGGACCATCGCTCCTTGAGGCGCTGCACGCGGTCCAGCAGGGATTCGTTGGACACGCTGGCGCTGATGCGCTCGACGACGAGCGGGAAGCCCAGCGGCGAGGGCCGGTGGACGTGGACGACCTCGACGGGGTGTGCCTCCAGGCGCTCCAGGGTGCGCGCGAGCCGGCCCTGTTCGAACTGATGCTCGAGGACCTCGCGGCGCGCCTGTCGCAGGAGGAGGTTGTCCGGGTCGTACTTCACGAAGACGTCGTAGAGGAGCGCGGCGCTGGCCTGGACCTGACGGGTGGACTTGCGCGCTCCGGGCAGGCCCGGCATCACCAAGCCAGCCACGCGGGCGATGTCGCGGAACTGCCGGCGCGCGAGCTCGCTCAGGTTCACGCTCTCCAGGATGTCCTCCACCAGGTGCTCGCGGGTGAAGAGTGCGGGGCGCAGGGCTTCATCGAAGGGGAAGGGCGTGGAGGTGATCAGCTCCAGGCCGTAGTCGTTCACGGACAGGCTGAAGGTGGCCTTCCGCAGGCGCGTGAGGCGCAGGGCGAGCAGCGCCGCCAGGCCTTCGTGCACGAGCCTTCCTTCAAAGGGGTAGAGGAAGAGGTGGTAGCCGTCCCGCGTGCGGCAGGTCTCCGCCAGACAGCCGCCGTCGCCGGGGATGCGCGACAGGCGGGCCTGCGCGTCCAGGATGGGCCAGGCGGCGGCGATCTCGTCGCGCGTGACGTCGCCCTGCCGCGCGGCCTCCAGCGTGCGGCGCATCGCGGACGCGAGCGAGGTGGACAGGGGCAGGCGGCTGCCGCCCCAGCGCGGTGTCTGGGTGGCCTTGGCCTTCGCGGGCTTCACGTACGCCGTCATGTCCTTGAAGCGGCTGAACTCCAGCCGGCGGCCCGCGAAGAGGAAGGTGTCTCCGGGCTTCAGGCGGCTGACGTAGGACTCCTCCACCGTGCCCAGGGTGCCGCCGCTCCAGTAGCGCAGCTGCACGGACGCGTCCGACGTGATGGTTCCGATGTTGAGCCGGTGCAGCCGGGCGAGGCGCACGTCGGGCACGCGGAAGCGGCCGTCCACCTCCACCACGCGGCGGAACTCCGGGTAGGCGCGCAGCGTGGGGCCTCCCTCGCGCACCAGGGTGAGGGCCCAGTCGAACTCCTCGTCGGTGAGGGACGCGTAGCTCGTCGCGGTGCGGACTTCGTCGCGAAGGGCCTCGCGGGTGAAGCCTCCTCCCAGTGCGCACGTCACCAGGTGCTGGGCCAGCACGTCGAGCGGCTTGGACAGGGGCGTGCGCGGCTCCACATCGCGGTGCGCGATGGCGTCGCGGGCGGCGGCCATCTCCACCAGCTCGAGCGCGTGCGTGGGGACGAAGAGGATGCGGCACGTGGCGCCTGGGCGGTGCGCGCTGCGGCCCGCGCGCTGGAGCGTTCGGCCGATGCCCTTGGGGCTTCCTATCTGGATGACGCGCTCCACCGGGCCGAAGTCCACGCCCAGGTCCAGCGAGGACGTGCATACGACGAGGCGCAGGCTTCCGTCCTTGAGGCCTCCCTCCACGCGCTCACGCTCCTCGCGGTCGATGGAGCCGTGATGCAGCGCGAGCAGGTGCTCCCATTCAGGGCGCAGGAAGCGCAGGCCTTCGAACCAGCGCTCCGCTTGTGAGCGGGTGTTGGTGAAGAGGAGCGTGGACTGTGTGGGGTCCAGCCAGTCCGCCACGCGCGGCAACATGGAGAAGCCCAGGTGCCCGGCCCACGGGAAGGTGTCCACCTCTTCTGGCAACAGCGTCTCAACATCCACCGGGCGCTGCAGGTCCGCGCTCACCAGCGTGGGCTTGCGGTCCGTGCCCACGACGGTGCGCGCGGCCTCGTCCAGGTTGGCGAGCGTGGCGGACAGCGCCCAGATGCGCAGGTCCGGTGCGAAGTGGCGCAGGCGGGCCAGGGCCAGTTCCACCTGGGTGCCTCGCTTGGAGGCGAGGAGCTCGTGCCACTCGTCCACGATGACGGCGCGCAGTGAGGCGAAGTTCTCCGCGGCCTGCTCCTGCGTCAGGAGGAGCGAGAGGGATTCCGGCGTGGTGATGAGCACCTGGGGTAGACGTTCACGCTGACGCTGGCGCACGGAAGAGGATGTGTCGCCCGTGCGGCTCTCCACCTCCAGGTCCGCGTCCAAGGCCATCAGCGGTTCGCGCAGGGCCTGCTCCACGTCACGCGATACCGCTCGCAGTGGCGTGAGGTAGAGGATCTGGAGGCCCTTCTGGTTGCGCTCCGCCACATCCGCCAGCGGGCCGATATAGGCCGCGTAGGTCTTTCCCGCGCCGGTGGGCACGTGGATGAGGCCGCTGTCTCCTTTGGCGTAGGCGGCCCAGGCTTCTTCCTGGAAGGCGTAGGGCGTCCAGCCCTTGGAGGCGAACCACTGGCGGAGTTGAGCCAGCGGCGTGCCCTTGTATGGGGATGGGCTCCGGGGCGCGGGACGCTTCGCGCGAGTCCTGGTGGGCTTCGGTGATTCGGTCTGCTGTTCCGGCGCGTGCTTGCCGCGCATGCGATTGCGGCGGGGCCTAGTGGGCTGCATGCAGCAGCCCCTTCAGTGAGTCGAGCGTGTCCGCGTCGCGCGCCGTCTTGTCCGCGCGCCAGCGGGCGATGCGTGGGAAGCGCAGGGCGATGCCTGACTTGTGGCGCGGGGACGGGGCGATGGCTTCGAAGTGCAGCTCGAACACCTGCTCCGGATCCACCGAGCGCACCGGGCCGAACTTCTCCCGCGTGTGCGCGCGGATCCACCGGTCCAGCCTGCCAATCTCCTCGTCGGTGAGGCCCGAGTAGGCCTTCGTCACCGGCAGCAGGTCCTCGCCGTTCCACACCGCGAAGGTGTAGTCCGTGTAGAGCGACGAGCGCCGGCCGTGACCCGGATGCGCGTAGAGCAGCACCGCGTCCACCGTGTACGGGTCGATCTTCCACTTCCACCAATCGCCGCGCTTGCGCCCCGTCTGGTACACCGAGTCCAGGCGCTTGATCATCAGGCCTTCGACGTTGCGCGCGCGGGACTCCTTGCGCAGCTCCGCCAGCGCCTCCCAGGAAGAGGCCGTCACCGTGGGGGAGATGGGGAAGCGCGGGTGGTCCTTGAGCAGGGCCTCCAGCCTCGCGCGGCGCTCGCGCAGGGGCAGTTCGCGCAGGTCCTTTCCGTCCTGCTCCAGCAGGTCGTAGACGACGAACGCGGCGGGGGCCTCCGCGAGCACCTTGGGCGTGAGCTTCTGTCTGCCAATGCGGCGCTGGAGCCGGGCGAAGGGCAGGGGAACTCCGTCTTCGTAGGCCATCACCTCGCCGTCGAGCACCGTGCCTTCGGGCAGGGCCCGTGCGGCTTCGGTGATTTCGGGGAAGCGTTCGGTGATCAGCTCCTCGCCTCTGCTCCAGAGGAACACGTCGCCCTGGCGGCGGATGAGCTGGCCCCGGATGCCGTCCCACTTCCACTCGACGAGCCAGTCGCTCAATTCACCCAGCGACTCCGCCGGCTGCTCCAGCGGCGACGCGAGGTAGTAGGGATAGGGGCGCGACACGTGCCCGTCCGATACGTCCGGCGCCACGAGCTGTTCGAAGAACGCCTTCGTCGGCGTCCACGTGCCCATCAGCCGGTGCGCCACGCTGGGCGGCGGCAAGCCTGTAACTTGCGCGATGGCTCGCACCACCAGCGTGTTGGACACGCCCACGCGCAGCTCGCCTGTGAGCATCTTGTTGAGGAGGAACAGCTCGCGGCGGGGCATGGACTTCCACCAGCCCACCACGCGCTCGCGCTGCTCCGCCGCGTCCAGGCCGCGTAGAGGCAACATGCGCTCTTCCAGCCACCGTGAGAGGGGGAGCTCCTCGGCGTGCTCGGGCGGGAGGTTCGCTCCGTCGAGCAGCAGCGCAATCACCTCCGCCAGGTCTCCCACCGACGCGTAGACCTCGTCGAAGAGCCAGTCCGGGATGCCCGTGAGCTCCTGCGTCCAGCCCACCAGCAGCTTCGACGTGAGCAGCCGTTTGAGCTTCTGACCCGTGAGGAAGAACAGGCCCCAGGCCGCGTCCTCCGGCGGCGTCGTCCGGAAGTAGCGCGCCATCGCCTCCACCTTCGCGTTGGTGGAGGTCGTCTGGTCGAGCGTGTCGTAGAGGTCGGCCAGGGCTCGCACGCGTCAGTCCTCCGCTTCGCCCTCGAAGGGCGTGGCGAGCGGCGAGGCATCCACGCCCCGCTCCCGCAGGTAGTGCGACAAGGGGTCGGTGTAGCCGTGCGTGACGAGCACCTTCTCCGCCTGCGTGTCCGCCACCGTGCGCAGCAGGTCCGGCCAGTCCGCGTGGTCGGAGAGCACGAAGCCCCGGTCGTAGCCACGACGGCGCCGGTTGCCGCGCACGCGCATCCACCCCGACGCGAAGCCCGTCTCCGCTTCACCGAAGCGGCGCATCCACGTGGAGCCGGCCGCGCTCGGCGGCGCCAGCACCAGCGCCCCCGCGAAGGACGTGCCCTTCTCCGTCTCCGACACCATCTGCGTGGGCAGCATCGCGATGCCCGCCTCGCGGTACGCGGTGACGAGCCCGTTCACGGCGCCGTGCACGTAGGCCGGCCGGTCCGTCAGCTTTCCCAGCTCCGCCAACAGGCGCTGTGCCTTGCCCAGCGCGTAGCAGAAGAGCACCGCGGAGCGGCCTGCCTCGCGGTTCGCGTCCCACCAGCGCAGGATGTCCTGGGCCACGAGGCTCGTCTCATCCCAGCGGTAGATGGGCAGGCCGAACGTCGCCTCGGTGATGAAGGTGTGGCAGCGCACCACTTCGAAGGGCGCGCACGTGGGGTCCGGCGTGCGCTTGTAGTCGCCGGAGATGATCCACACCTCACCCCGGTGCTCCACGCGGATCTGCGCGCTGCCCAGCACGTGGCCCGCCGGGTGGAAGCTCACGGTGGTGTCGCCCACGGTCAGCTTCTCGCCGTACTCCAGCGTGTCGATGACCGCGTCCGCTCCCAGGCGGCGTTGCAGGAGTCCCCGGCCGGGGGCTGCCCCCAGATAGCGTTTGCTCCCGCTCCGGGCGTGGTCGCCGTGCGCGTGCGTGACGAGCGCCCGCTCCACCGGACGCCAGGGGTCGATGTAGAAGTTCCCTGCCTGGCAATACAGGCCCAGCGGCGTCACGGAAACCAGCGGCGTTCGTTCCTGGTGGGTCGCGGTGGCCACGGTCCTCTAGAGGTAACGAGGCCTTGGAACAGGGGCCACCCACGGCCGGACCCTCCAGCGTGCTCCGCTGACAAGGGGGCGGGCGTCCGTCCTCACCTTGCTTGCGCTCCAAACGACGAAGCCAGGGACCGGAGGGCCCCTTGGATGGTGGGCGGGGACAGGGGATAAACCCGGGAACCCTCACTTCCGGACCCTTTCGTGATGCTGACGACGCCCGCGCTCCTCCTGTCCCTCACCCTGGCCCAGTCCTCCCCGGCTTCGGACGCGGTGCTCGAATACAGCTCACCGTTCACGGAGGAGAGCGCGCCGGATCCAGAGGGCTTCTCGTTCACTGCCTTCACGGCGGGCCAGACGCTCTACCTGGGCGTGGACGAGGCGAACCTGCGCGCGAGCGCGGCGGCGGACGCGGGCGTGGTGCGGACGCTGATGCTGGGCACGCCCGTGCGTGTGCTGAAGGCGGGGGCTCGCGCGACGGTCGGCGAGTACATCAACACCTGGTACCAGGTGGCCGTCGTGGACGCGAAGGCGGCTCCAGGCGCGGCTCCCGTCACGGGTTGGGTCTTTGGCAACACGCTCACGCCGTTCCGCTTCGAGGCCGACCTGGACGGGGACGGCGAGATGGAAGTGGCCACGGTGGTGATGAGCAACGAGTTCAAGGCGCGCGTGCGCGTGCTGGAGCCGAACGTGAAGCCGCCTCGCCGGGTGAGCAGCGTGGACGTGGCGGTCGCGTCCACGGACTACGGTGGAGGGCGGGGCGGCCCGGTGACGGTGACGCTGGTCCCCGCGAAGGAGGCGGGCGTGACGCTGCTGCAACTGGACTCCGCGCCGGAGCGGTGTGGCGACTTCGTCACGTCCTATGTGAGCTACACAGGGGCGAATGGGAAGCCGGGCGTGCTCGGCAAGGCGAAGCTGGCGCTGGAGCTGGGCGGGCTGATGGATCCCCCGAACGAGAGCACGTTCAAGGTCTCCTTCCAGGCAGCCGCGAAGCGGGCGCTGGTGGTCCGCACGAGCATCGAGGAAGAGGAAGAAGGCAAGCCGCGGACGGTTACGGAGCGCGAGGTCTATCAGTGGAAGGACGGCGTGTTCGCTCAGGCGAAGCCCGTCGCGAAGCCTTAGGTGCAGGGCCCGGAAGGCCGGGCACCCGGGAGCCCCTCCGGGTGATGGATGAGGGGGTCAGGGCAATCGACCATGGATGCACAGGAGCGGAAGGCAGCCTACCGGCAGCGCGCGGAAGCAGGTCAGGCGGTGCCGGTGTCGGTGGAGTTGCCGGCGGACCTGGATACACCGCTGTCGGCATACCTGAAGCTGGGCGGTGGAAGCCGCGGCTTCATCCTCGAGTCGTGCTACGGCGGCGAGCGCTTCGGGCGCTACAGCCACGTGGGCGTGAACCCGGCGGGCCGCGTGCGGCTGGACCGGGACGGGCTCACGTTGTGGCGTGGCTCGCATGAGGAGCGCCGCGAGGGACGGCCGCTGGATGTGCTGCGCACGCTGTGGCGCGAGCTGTCCGTGGCGACGCTGCCGGGCGAGGCACCCTTCCTGGGCGGGCTCGTGGGCTACCTGGGCTACAACGCCACGTCGTGGTTCGAGCCGAGCGTGCCGGACCGCCACCCGCGCGACACGGGCTTCCCGGACTCCGAGTGGCTCATCGCGGAGGACTTCGTCACCCACGACACGCGCACCCAGACGCTCAAGGCCATCGCCATCGCGCGGCCCGCGCTGCACGGCAGCGTCGCGGCGGCGCTGAAGGACGCGGAAGCGCGCGCGGAGGCGCTGGCGGAGAAGCTGCGCCGGCCGCTGCCGCCGGAGGCCTACGCCGCCGTTCCCGCGCAGAAGAACGCGCCGGCCCCCGTCGCGTGCTGGGACCGCGAGGGCTATGCCCGGGCGGTGGACAAGGTGAAGGAGTACGTGCGCGCGGGAGACTGCTTCCAGGCGGTGCTCGCGCGCAGGTTCGAGGCGAAGGGCGCCATCCCTCCGCTGTCGCTCTACCGGGCGCTGCGGCGCGTGAACCCGTCTCCGTACCTGTTCCTGGTGGACCTGGGCGAGGCCCGCGCGCTGGTGGGCGCGTCGCCGGAGCTGCTGGTGCAGGTGCGCGATGGGGACGTGGTGGTGCGGCCCATCGCGGGCACGCGCCGCCGGGGTGGCTCCGAGGCCGAGGATCAGGCGCTGGAGAAGGAGCTGCTCGCGGACGAGAAGGAGCGCGCCGAGCACATCATGCTGGTGGACCTGGGGCGCAACGACGTGGGCCGCGTGGCGGCTCCGGGCACGGTGCGCATCGAGGACCTGATGATCATTGAGCGCTACAGCCACGTGATGCACATCGTGTCCCAGGTGCGCGGCAAGCTGGACACCACGCGCTTCGACGCGCTGGACGCGCTGGCGAGCACCTTCCCCGCGGGCACCGTGTCGGGCGCACCGAAGATCCGCGCGATGCAGATCATCGACGAGCTGGAGCCCATGCGGCGCGGGCCCTATGCCGGCGCGGTGGGCTACCTGTCCTTCTGCGGCACGCTGGACGTGGCCATCGCGCTGCGCACCTTCTTCGTGGATGGCGACCGCACGATGTGGACCGCCGGGGCGGGGCTGGTGGCGGACTCGGACCCCATGAAGGAAGCGGACGAGACGGAGGCGAAGGCGGGCGCCATGGCCGCGGCGCTGCGCCTGGCTCGCGAAGGAGGTGGGCGGTGATCCTCGTCATCGACAACTACGACTCGTTCACCTTCAACCTGGTGCAGCTGCTCTACACGCTGGGCGCGGAGGTGAAGGTGGTGCGCAACGACGCGCTGGATGTCGCGGGCATCGCGGCGTCGGGCGCGTCCCACCTGGTGGTGTCTCCGGGGCCGTGCACGCCGCACGAGGCCGGGGTGAGCGTGGCGGCCATCTCCCAGTCTCGCGTGCCGGTGCTGGGCGTGTGCCTGGGACACCAGTCCATTGGCGCGGCGTTCGGCGGGCAGGTGGTGCGCGCGCCGGAGCCCGTGCACGGCAAGGCGGCGCACATCCGTCACGAGGGCACCGGCGTCTTCACCGGCGTGCGGCAGGGCTTCCAGGCGGCGCGCTACCACTCGCTGGTGGTGGCGGCGGAGTCCATGCCCGCGGAGCTGGAGGCCACGGCGTGGAGCCAGGACGGACTGGTGATGGCGCTGCGTCACCGCACGCGGCCGGTGGTGGGCCTTCAGTTCCATCCGGAGAGCGTGCTGACGCCGGAGGGCCCGTCGCTGGTGCGCAACTTCCTGGAGGGGAAGCTGTAACGGACGTCAGTCCTTCAGGTGCGTGGTGTCGTTCCAGCTCACGAGGACCGGCTGCTTGCCGCCGGCCTCGGAGCCCAGCACGCTGACGGACGCGGTGCCCAGGTGGAACAGCCTGCCTCCGTCCGGGGGCAGGCCCAGCCAGCGCGCGGCGAGGATGCGCAGCATGTGCCCGTGCGAGAAGAGGAGCACGTCGTCCTGGAGGGCTTTCGCCTCCGCGATGATGCGGTCGGCCCGGGCGCCCACCTCCTCCAGCGTCTCTCCGTTGGGCACGCCGTCCTTCCACAGCGTCCAGTCCGGGCGCGTGGTGCGGATGTCCGCGCCGGTGCGGCCCTCGTAGTCGCCGTAGTTGAGCTCCATCAGGTCGTTCTTCTTCTGGGCCACGTCGCCGTAGCCCGCGAGCACGCACGTCTCCAGCGCGCGCGCCAGCGGGCTGGTCCACACGGCGGCGAAGCGCCACTTGCCCAGAGGCGCGCGCAGCCGCTCCGCCATCTGGCGGCCCTCTTCCAGCAGCGGCAGGTCCGTGCGGCCGGTGTGCTGGCTGCTGCGGCTCCACTCCGTCTCACCGTGACGGACGAGGACCACCTGGGGGGCGCGTGCGTTCATGGCGCCAATCTGTGTCAGCCCGTGGCGGGACGGGAGGGAAAAGTGCACGCGCTACCGCTTGCGTGTCCGCCAATCCTCACGGCTCTGGCCCCAGATCTCCACCGCATGGTCGTTGTAGGGCGCCGGCAGCATTCCCATGCGCAGGAAGCGCGAACCCAGGCGGCGGGCCACCTGCTTCGACGGCTCGTTCGGCGGGGAGATGGAGTGGATGACCTCCGTCCACCCGAGGTGGTCGAAGGCCCAGTCGATGGTGGCCGCCGCGCCCTCCGTCGCGTAGCCCTTGCCCCACGCGCCGCGAGACAGGCCCCAGCCGACCTCCGGGCCCGGCCACTCCGCGGGCTGCCAGGGCCCGAGCCGGCCCACCCACTTGCCGGTGGACTTCTCGAACACGGAGAACATGGCGAAGCCCTGGAGTACCCAGGAGCCGGCCATGGAGCAGACGGCGCGCCACACGTTGGAGCGGGGCTGGAGGCCGCCGATGTACCGCGCGGTCTCCTCGTCCGCCATCATGGCCACGAAGCCCTCCAGGTCCTGGAGCGTGGGCGGACGCAGGATGAGGCGCGGCGTTTCGAGGGTGGGCCCCAGGATGGGCGGGGTGTGCATGTCCGGTCTCCTGGCGCCGGCAATGTGCCGGCGCGTGGAGAGGGACCTTAGCGCTTCAGGCCGCGCTTGATGTCCGCGCAGAGCTGCTTCGCGGCGGCCGGGCCGTCCGAGTGGGCGGCCTTCACCAGCGCGCTGCCCACGACGACGCCGTCCGCGTGGGCCACCAGCGGCCGGGCCGTGTCCGCGTTGGAGATGCCGAAGCCCGCCACCACCGGCACGGACGCGGCGCGCTTCACCAGGTCCAGCCGCTGCGACAGGTCCGGCGGCAGCTCCGCGCGCATGCCGGTGACACCCGCCACGGACACGCAATAGACGAAGCCTCGCGCGTCCTTCGCGATGGCCTCCGCGCGCGCGGGCGGCGTGGTGGGCGCGCACAGGGGCACCAGGTCCACGCCCTCCTTGTCGAACGCGGCGCGGATGCCCGCGCTCTCCTCCGGCGGCAGGTCCGGGAGGATGGTGCCGACGATGCCCCGCTCGCGAGCGAGCTTCGCGTAGCGCTCCTCGCCCATGGCCATCACCACGTTGACGTAGGTCATGATGACCAGCGGCGTCTCCGGACAGCGGCGGCGCACCTCCGGCACCACTTCATCCAGCACGCGGCGCAGGGTGGCGCCGGCCTTCAGCGCCCGCTCCGACGCGGCCTGGATGACAGGGCCGTCCGCGATGGGGTCGCTGAACGCCACGCCAATCTCCAGCACGTCCGCGCCGCCCTCCACCATCGCGGCGAAGACCTCCACGGACTTCGGCAGGTCCGGGTCGCCCGCCATCGCGTACGCCACCAGCGCGCCTTCTCCGCGGGCCTTCGCCTTCGCGAACGCCTTGCCCAGCTCCGTGCTCATGACTTCACCCCCGTGGCCGGTGGCACGCCGCGCGCCGAGATGGTCGCGACGTCCTTGTCACCCCGGCCCGAGCAGTTGATGACCAGGTGCTTGCCCTTGCCCATATCGCGGGCCAGCGAGCGCGCCGCCGCGAACGCGTGCGATGTCTCCAGCGCGGGGAGGATGCCCTCCGTGCGCGCGACCTCGTAGAAGGCGGTGAGCGCGTCGTCGTCCGTCGCGGTGCGCACCTCCATGCGTCCCGTCTTCGCCAGGTGCGCCAGCTCCGGCCCCACGCCCGGGTAGTCCAGGCCGGCGGAGATGCTGTGCGCCTCCTGAATCTGGCCGTGCTCGTCCTGGAGCACCAGCGAGCGCGAGCCGTGCAGCACGCCCTCCGTGCCCAGCGTCAGCGACGCGCCGTGCTGGCCGGAGTCCAGGCCGTGGCCCGCGGCCTCCACGCCAACGAGCCGCACCGACGTGTCCGGAATGAAGGGGTGCAGCGCGCCGATGGCGTTCGAGCCGCCGCCCACGCACGCGATGATGGCGTCCGGCAGCCGGCCCATCGTGGCCAGCGTCTGGGCGCGGATCTCCCGGCCGATGACGGATTGGAAGTCGCGCACGATGGTGGGGTAGGGGTGCGGGCCCGCCGCGCTGCCAATGACGTAGTAGGTGTCCTGCACCTGCGACACCCAGACGCGCATGGCTTCGTTCATCGCGTCCTTGAGCGTGCGCGAGCCCGACTCCACCGGCCGCACCACCGCGCCCAGCGCGCGCATGCGGAAGACGTTGAGCGCCTGGCGCTCCACGTCCAGCGCGCCCATGAACACCTCGCAGGGCAGGCCGAAGAGCGCGCACGCGGTGGCGGTGGCCACGCCGTGCTGGCCCGCGCCCGTCTCCGCGATGATGCGCTTCTTGCCCATGCGCCGGGCGAGCAGCACCTGGCCCACGGTGTTGTTGATTTTATGCGCGCCCGTGTGCGCCAGGTCCTCGCGCTTGAGCCACACCTGCGCGCCACCCCACGCCTCCGTGAGGCGGTGCGCGGGCGTCAGCGTGGTGGGACGGCCCACGTATTCGCGCAGCACGCGGGTGACTTCCTCGCCGAAGGACGCGTCCTGCTGCGCCTTCGCGTAGGCCTCTTCCAGCTCCAGCAGCGCCGGGACCAGGGTCTCCGGCACATAGCGTCCGCCGTAACGGCCGAAGCGGCCCACGGCAGTGTCCGTCGTCATGGCACGACTCCTCAGGGGTTGAGGGACTGGACCGTGCGCACGAAGGCGCGCACCGCGTCCAGGTCCTTGATGCCAGGGGAGGATTCGACTCCGCTGGCCACGTCCACACCGTAGGGCCGGGTGGCCCTCACGGCCTCGGCCACGTTGGAAGGCTTGAGGCCGCCCGCCACCAGCACCGGCAGGCCGCAGTCCGACAGCTGCTTCACCAGCGACCAGTCGAAGGTGACGCCGCCGCCGCCGTAGCCCGGGGCCGCGCCATCCAGGAGCAGCCCCGCCACGTCGCCCACGCCCACGTAGCTTCGGGCCTTCTCCACGTCGTCCGGCCCTCGCACGCGCAGCGCCTTGATGACGGGCACGCCGTAGCCGGAGCAGTCCTCGGGGGACTCGTCGCCGTGGAGCTGCACGGCGGTGAGGCCGCACTCGCGCACGCGCACCCGGATGTCCTCCGGCTTCGCGTTGACGAAGACGCCCACCATCGAGGCCAGCGGGGGCCGAGTGCGCGCGATGCTCGCCGCCCTGGCCAGGTCCACGAAGCGGGGAGAGCCCGGATGGAAGTTGAGTCCCATCGCGTCCACGCCCGCCGCCCAGACGCCCCTGGCGTCCTCGACGCGCGTCACGCCGCAGACCTTCACCAGGACCTTCATGTCCCGCCGCCTTCCAGGCCGAGCAGCCGGCGCAGGGCCCGGCCGGGGTCCGCGTCGCGCAGGAGGGACTCGCCCACGAGCACGGCGTTGGCGCCCGCGTCGCGCGCGGCGGTGAGGTCCGCCAGGTGCTTGAGGCCGCTCTCCGCGACCAGGGCGGTGGACCGGGAGCGCAGCGCGGGCATCACCCGGAGCGCCGTGCCGGTGTCCGTCTTCAGCGTGGCCAGGTTGCGGTTGTTGAGGCCGATGATGCTCGCGCCCGCGGCGAGCGCGCGTTCGGCGTGCGCCTCCGTGTGGGCCTCCACGAGCGCGGCCACGCGCACCTGCTTCGCGGCGGCGATCATCTCCCGGAGCTCCGTGTCTCCGAGCGCGTCCGCGATGAGCAGCACCGCGTCCGCGCCCCAGGCCGCGCTTTCCTCCACCTCGCTGGCGGCGACGAGGAAGTCCTTGCGCAGCACGGGGATGGAGACGGCGGCGCGGACCGCGACCAGGTCCTCCAGGCTGCCGCCGAAGTCCGGCCCGTCCGTGAGCACGCTGATGGCGCAGGCGCCGGCGGCCTCATAGGAGCGGGCCACCGCGACCACGTCCGCGTGCGGGAAGGCGCCGCCCGAGGGGCTCTTGCGCTTCACCTCCGCGATGACGTTGACCGGATGTCCGGGCACGCGCCGCACCAGCGCCTGGGCGAAGTCCCGCGTCGGGGGATGCGCGCCGTGCGTGGGAGGAGGGCGGGTGCCCAGCTCCCGGCGCTTGCGCGCCATGATGACGTCCAGCGTGCCCGGTGCTTCCACGGGCTTCGCGGCCGAAGAGGAGGTCGTCATGCCGCGACCCTCTGGATGAGCGCCGCGAGCTTGCGTTCGGCGGCCCCGGAGTCGATGGCGTGCTCTGCCCGCTTCACGCCCTCCTTCAGGGTGTCCACCAGCCCCACGATGAGCAGCGCGGCGGCCGCGTTGAGCAGCACCGCCGTGCGCACGCCGTCGCGCTCTCCCGCGAGCAGCGCGCGCAGGCGCTTCGCGTTCTCCTCCGCGTCGCCTCCCGCGATGGACTCACGGGGCACCATCGTCAGGCCCGCGTCCTCCGGCGTCACGGTGAAGCGGCGCACGGTGCCGTCCGCGCACAGCTCCGCGACCTCCGTGGGCGCGCAGGGCGAAATCTCATCCAGCCCGTCGTGCCCGTGCACCACCCACGCGCGCCGGCTGCCCAGGCGCCCCAGCACCCGCGCGGTCTGCTCCACGCGCTGCCGGTCGAACGTGCCCAGCAACTGGTAGCGCGCTCCCGCGGGGTTCGTCAGCGGCCCCAGCAGGTTGAACACGCTGTGGAAGCCCAGGTCCCTGCGCGCCTGCGCCACGTGCCTCAGGGCACTGTGATGCGAAGGCGCGAAGAGGAAGCCCACCCCGTGCTCGTCGATGTCGCGCGCCACCTGCGCGTGCGCACGCTCCATGGACACGCCCAGCGCCGCCAGCACGTCCGCGCTGCCGCAGCGGCTGGAGACCGCGCGGTTGCCGTGCTTGGCCACCGTCGCCCCCGCCCCGGCGGCCACGAAGGCCACCGCGGTGGAGATGTTGAAGGTGTGCGCCCCATCCCCCCCCGTACCGCAGGTGTCGAGCACCACCTCCGCCACGGGAGCAATCTTCGCCGCGCAGGCCCGCATGGCCTCCGCCGCGCCGAGGATCTCGTCCTCGGTCTCCCCCTTCATGCGCAGCGCGGCCGCCAGCGCGCCAATCTGCGCGGCGGATGCCTCGCCCGCGAGCATCTGGCCCATGACGGAGGCCATCTCCTCGCGGGAGAGGTCGCGCCGGCTCACGACCTTGCCCAGCGCTTCCTTGAGGGTCATGGCCTATCCCAGCCTGACCGTTTCGCGTCCCATCGCCTGGGCGATGGCCCGCACTTCACCCATGGCCTTCTCGAACTCGGAGAAGTCCAGCGACTGGAAGCCGTCCGACCTGGCGCGCGGCGGATCCGGATGCACCTCCACGATGAGGCCGTCCGCGCCCGCGGCGACCGCGGCCCGCATCATCGCGGGGACGGCCTTGCGCACGCCGATGCCGTGCGACGGGTCCACGAACACCGGCAGGTGCGTGAGCGCCTTGAGCATGGGCACCGCGTTCAAATCCAGCGTGTTGCGCGTCATGTTCTCGAACGTGCGGATGCCCCGCTCGCAGAGGATGACCTGGGTGTTGCCGCGCGCGACGATGTACTCGGCCGCCATCAACAGCTCCTTGATGGTGGCGCTGATGCCGCGCTTGAGCAGGACGGGCTTGCGCGTCTCGCCCACCGCCTCCAGCAGGCTGAAGTTCTGCATGTTGCGCGCGCCCACCTGGAGGATGTCGGTGTGCTGCGCGACGGAGTCCAGCGTCGCCGTGTCCTTCACCTCCGTCGTCACCAGCAGGCCCGTCTCCTTGCGCGCCTCCGCGAGCAGCGCCAGGCCGTCACCCTTGAGGCCCTGGAACTCATAGGGGCTGGTGCGGGGCTTGAAGGCGCCGCCGCGCAGCATGGTGGCGCCCGCCTGCTTCACGGCCTGCGCGGTGGAGATGATCTGCTCGCGCGACTCCACGGAGCAGGGGCCGGCGATGACGTGGATGGCGGCGCCGCCGAGCGTGAGGTCGCCCACGCGCACCAGGCTGTCCTCCGGCTTCACCTCGCGGCTGACCAGCTTGAACGGCTGGGAGATGGCGACCGCGTCCGCGACGCCGGGGAGCACGCGGAAGGGCTCCGGCTCCACCGCGCCCGGGTTGCCGGTGATGCCGATGGCGGTGCGGGAGCCCCCTGCAATCGCGTGCGGATGCCAGCCACGGCGGCGGATCTCATCGTTCACTCGCTCGATGTCCTGGGCCGTCGCGTCTGGGCGCATCACGATCAACATGGGGGAACGCCTGCTCTTTCTCTCCGAAGGGCACGCGGGCGGATGCCTGCGTGGGTGTGCCTGGAGCACCGTGCACACGGCAACCTTTGCCGTAACTGTCGGGTGCCCGCAACCGAACCAGAGTCTCGCTTGCACGTCTTGGCGTTATCAAGCCAGGGTCCGCACGCTCGGACGGGAGGCGGACCATGGCGAAGCGGCCCGGGGTCATCGTGGTGGGTGGGGGGCTCGCGGGCCTGGCGTGCGCGACGGCGCTGCTCGAGGCGCGCGTGGACGCGCACGTGCTGGAAGCAGGGGACGCACCGGGCGGCAGAGTGCGCACCGACTCGCACGAAGGGTTCCTGCTGGACCGCGGCTTCCAGGTGTACCTCACCGCCTACCCGGAAGGTCGGCGGGTGCTGGACCTGAAGGCCCTGTCGCTCCAGCGCTTCATCCCCGGCGCGAAGGTGTGGCGGGGTGGGCGGCTGCACACGCTGGCGGACCCGCTGCGGCATCCCGTCACGGCGGTGTCGCATCTGTTCGACGCACCGGGAGGCCTGTCGGACAAGCTGCGCGTGCTGGAGCTGCGGCAGCACGCCACGTCCGGTGAGCTGGGGGACTTGTGGCAGCGGCCCCAGCAGGAGTCGCGGCGCTTCCTGCTCGACCTGGGCTTCACCGAGGAGATGCTCGAAGCGTTCTTCACGCCCTTCCTGGGCGGCATCTTCCTGGAGCGGGGGCTGACGACGTCCAGCCGGATGCTGGAGTTCGTGTTCCGGATGTTCGCGACGGGCTCCGCGGCCGTGCCCGCGCAGGGGATGGGCGCCATCCCCGACCAGTTGGCGGCGAAGCTGCCGTCGGGCGCGTTGCGGATGCGCGTGAGGGTGGAGGAGGTATGGGGTCACCGCGTGCTCCTGCCGGGCGGGGAGCTGCTGCACGCGGACGCCGTGGTGGTGGCGACGGATCCAGGCAATGCGGCGTCGCTGCTCGTGGGCATGCCCGCGCCCCGGATGAACCGCGTGACGTGCCTGTACTTCGCCGCGCCGGAGCCGCCGGTGGAGGGGCCGTGGCTCGTGCTCGACGGCGAGGGGCGCGGACCGGTGAACAACGTGGCGGTGATGAGCGAGGTGTCCGCCGCGTACGCGCCCCAGGGACAGGCGCTGGTGTCCGTGTCGGTGGTGGACGACCCGGGCGGCGCGGACTCACTGGAGGCGCGCGTGCGTGCGCAGCTCACGGAGTGGTTCGGCGCGGCGGTGTCCGCGTGGCGGCACCTGCGCACGTATGTCATTCCGGACGCCCTGCCCGCGCAGCCTCCGTCCGCGTTGGTGGAACCGCACCGGCCCGTGCGGCTGGCCGCGGGGCTCTATGTGTGTGGAGACCACCGTGAGAATGCATCCATCGACGGAGCGCTCGCGTCGGGGCGCCGCGCGGCGGAGGCGGTGTTGCAGGACCTGGGGAGATAGTCCTCCCTGTTGCCCGCGAAGCAGCGCGTTGCCTGCCAGACAACACCTCGTGTGAGGGCGGTGGCCGACCAGCCGGGCTCCTGCCGGCTGGACGCGTTGCCCGCAGCGGACCTAGGGTCGGACGCTCTCACTCGTTCTTCCAAGGAATCCGTTCATGCTCCGCCGCCTCGCCCTCCTGGGATTGCTCGGTCTCGCGGCCTGTCCCGGCGACAACAAAGACGATGATGACGACACCGACACGCTGAAGGGGACCATCTCGGGCTCCCTGCAGCCGTTCCAGGCCGGCTCCGCCGCCGCGAACGACGGGTCGTCGCTGGACGCGTTCTTCTCCCTGCCGGGCGCGAAGAACCTGTCCCAGAAGGTCTCCAAGGCCCTGGCTGCGCGGGGCGTGTGGCGCACGGGCATCCCGACCAAACCGCTGACGCACGAGGCGTCGCTGCTGCCGGGAGAGCTCATCATCCGCTTCGACACGCCGGGCCTGTCCGCGGAGGAGGCCGTCGCGCAGGCGCGCGTCGCGGGCTACCACGTCGTGCACCAGGCCTTCCTGAGCGACACGCAGCACCTGCTGCGCTACGAGGTGAGCCAGCCGCAGGCGATGTCCGGCGGCGCGCCCAACGTGCGCGCGCTCACCCAGGCGGAGCACGTGCGCGTGCTCTCCCAGGTGCTGGCCGTGCAGGGCGTGAAGAACGCGGAGAGCAACATGCGGGTGCGGGCGCTGGCCGTGCCGAATGATCCGCTCTATTCGCGGCAGTGGCACTACAAGAACATGAACCTGCCGGCGGCCTGGGACCTGGGCACGGGCAGCGAGTCCATCGTCGTGGCGGTGGTGGACACCGGCATCACGTCGCATCCGGACCTGAACTCGCGCGTGCTGCCGGGCGTGGACCTCATCTCCAGCCTGGCCAACGCGGGCGACGGCGATGGCGTGGACACGGACCCGACGGACAACGGCAAGGACCTGCCCAACGGCGGCTCGTCGTTCCACGGCACGCACGTGGCGGGGACCATTGGCGCGTCGTCCAACAATGGCGTGGGCGTGGCGGGCGTCACCTGGTCCGGCCGGAACATCCTGCCGGTGCGCGTGCTGGGCACGCAGGGCGGCTCGCTGGCGGACATCATCGCGGGCATCACCTGGTCCAGCGGCGGCAGCGTCCCCGGCGTGCGGGCGAACACCACGCCCGCGCGGGTCATCAACATGAGCCTGGGCGGCGACGGTTCCGCGTCGGCGGAGATGCAGACCGCCATCAACGCGGCCAACGCTCGCGGGGCCATCATTGTGGTGGCCGCGGGCAACGAGAACGTGAACACCTCCAGTAGCTTCCCCTGCAACCAGCAGAACGTCATCTGCGTGGGCGCGGTGCGCTTCAACGGCAAGCGGGCCAGCTACTCCAACTTCGGCACGCAGGTGGACGTGATGGCCGCCGGTGGCCAGACGAGCGAGGACCGCAACGGCGACAGCTACCCGGACGGCGTGCTGTCCACGCTGCCCAACAGCAGCAACCAGCCTTCCTATGAGTGGTACCAGGGCACCAGCATGGCCACCCCGCACGTGGCGGGCATCGTGGCGCTGATGCTGGCGCAGGACCCCACGCTCACGACGGCGGACGTGGAGGCCATCCTGAAGGAGACCGCGGACACGACGAGCCAGTGCTCCGAGGGCTGCGGCGCGGGCCTGGTGGACGCGTACGCCGCCGTGCTGCGCGCCAAGGGCGGCGGGGACCCGTCGCTGCCCCCGAAGCTGGCCATCACCACCACGCAGCTGTCCTTCACCGGCGCGTCGTCGCAGGCGCTGACGGTGCGCAACAACGGCGGTGGCACGCTGCAGGTGAGCGTGGCCGTCTCCGGTGCCAACGCCTCCGCGGTGTCCGTCTCCAGCAGCTCGCTGTCGGTCCCCGCGTACAAGTCCACGGCGCTGAACGTGAGCGTCACCCCGGGCTCGCTGCCGCCGGGCAGCTACGTGGCGCAGATCGACCTGACCGGCGCGTCGGGCGCGGGCACGGCGCAGGTGCTGGTGAAGTTCCGCGTGGGCGCCACGGAGACGAAGGACGCCGTCATCGGGTTCGCGTACCTGGACGCGGCGGGCGAGGTGCAGGTCGACGACGACGGCATCGCCCTGGTGCCCGCGTCCGGTGGGTACAACTACAGCCTGAAGATGACCCCGCGCGACTACCTGGTGCTGGCGTCCATCGACGACACCGGCGAAGGGGACTACTTCGACGACGGCGACCGCGTGGGCTTCTGGCGTGACACCACCCAGGTGGAGACCGTGACGGTCACCCGGGGCAAGACGACCAGCGGCATCAGCTTCACCCTGGTGCCCTACCAGTCGGACGACGACCACACGCCCACGACGACCATCGGTGAGGCCTGCACCACCAACGGCGCGTGCGGCACGGGGGGCCAGTGCCTCACCGGCGCCAGCTTCCCGGGGGGCTACTGCACCCAGAGCTGCGTGACGGACAGCTGCCCGTCGGGTTCGGAGTGCTACAGCAACGACCGGGGCGTCACCGCCTACTGCTTCGTGACCTGCACGCCGTCGAGCGGCAACACCCAGGGCTCATGCCGCACGGGCTACCGGTGCGTGAGCGACGGCGCGGGCAGCGGCGCGTGCCTCCCGTAGTGATGTGAAGGTCCGTTTCGCCGCCGGCGGTGCACGCGTGAACGTGCCCGCCGGCCCCCATCGCGCCGGGGTACGCTGCCGCGCGCGATGACTGCTTCTCCCGTTGGACCGCCGCCAGCCGGTGACTCGGCCCTGCCACTCTGGCGGGTCGCGGCCGCTGGCGGCGTGCTGGCCTGGACGGCGCTGGTGCACGTGCATCCACCGCGCTTCTTCGCCGTCGCTTCCGCCTTCTGCGCCCTCTGGCTCGCGGTGACGTGGCGGGCGATGGGCCCCTGGCGGAGGCCGCCTCCCTCCCTGTCGCTTCCGGATGCCGCGTGGGGGGGCGCCCAGGCGGTGGTGCTGTACGCGGGCGCGAGGGCCTTCCTGTGGGCGTTCTGCGGCGGCTTCACCGACGCGCTCTGCGAGCCGCTGCAATCCGTCTACTCGACGTTCGGCACGGGGTCGCTGGGGACGGCGCTGGCCCTGGTGCTGCTGCTCGTTCCGGCGGAGGAGTTGTTCTGGCGCGGGTGGGTGCAGGGCGCGCTGCGTCCCCGGCTGGGCCGGTGGGGCGCGGTCGCCGGGTCGGCGGTGCTGTCGAGCGTGGTGCTGCTGGGCTTCGGTGAGCCGTTGCTGGCCCTGGCCGCGCTGCCCACGTCGCTCGCCTGGGGCGCGCTGGCCGAGTGGCGCCGGACGCCCGCCGCGGCCTGGGTGAGCCATGCCCTGTGGGACGTGCTCATCGTCGTGGTGTGGCCCGCGACGTGAGCGTGCATGTCAGAATGCGCGCCCATGGCTTCGACTCCTGAGGTGGTCGTCTTCGGCGCGGGCAGCATCGGCTGTTACGTGGGCGGGCGGCTCGCCGCGACGGGCGCGACGGTGCGCTTCATCGGCCGCGAGCGGGTGGTGGCGGAGGTGTGTGCGCACGGCCTGCACCTGACGGACTGGCAGGGCGCGGACCTGAAGGTGCCCGCGGCGGACGTGCGCATCGACACGGGGCCGGAGGCGCTGTCCACGGCGGACCTGGTGCTCGTCACGGTGAAGTCCGCGGCGACGGAGGAGGCGGGGCAGACGCTCGCGCCGCGACTCAAGTCCGGAGCCGTCGTCATCAGCTTCCAGAACGGACTGCACAACGCGGCGGTGCTGCGCGGTCTGCTGCCGGGCCACACGGTGCTCACGGGGATGGTGCCCTTCAACGTCGCGGCGCAGGGGCAGGGCCATTTCCACGCGGGGTCGGAGGGCACGCTGGAGGTGGAGCGGCACGCGGTGCTCGCGCCGTTCGTGGAGGCCTTCACCCGCGCGGGGCTGGCGCTGAAACAGCACGCGGACATCGTCGCGGTCCAGTGGGCGAAGCTGCTGTTCAACCTCAACAACGCGCTCAACGCGCTGGCGAACCTGCCGTTGAAGGAGGAGCTGTCCCAGCGCGCGTGGCGGCGGTGCCTGGCGCTCGCGCAGGGCGAGGCGCTGGCGGTGCTGGGGCGTGCCGGGGTGAAGCCCGCGAAGCTGACGCCGCTGCCTCCGGGATGGATTCCCGTGCTGCTGGGCTCGCCGGACGCGGTGTTCGGTGTGCTGGCGAAGAAGATGCTGGCCATCGACCCGAAGGCGCGCTCGTCCATGTGGGACGACCTGCATGCGGGGCGAAAGACCGAAGTGGACTACCTCAACGGCGAGGTGGTCCGGCTGGCCCACCAACACGGCCTCTCCGCACCGGTGAACTCACGGCTCGTGGAGCTCATCCGCGAGGCGGAAGGGGGGCAGCGCCGCCCATGGACCGGGGAAGCGCTGCTCGCGGACCTGAAGAAGGCGGAGCTCACGAACGGGTCGTGAACTCCGCCGTGCCCTGGCTCAGGTGGACTGCGCCTGCGTCGCCGCCGGGGTGGCCGCGGGCGGCGGCACCTGGGTGGCCACCTGCGTGAGCAGCGCCGTCATGCGCCGGGCGAAGCGGTTCGGGTCGCTCAGCGGGCTGCCTTCCGTGAGCAGCGCCTGGTCGTGGAGCAGCTCAATCCACTCGCCCACCTGCGGCGCGGCCGGGTCGTTCGCGAGGAGTCCGCGCAGGTGCTCGATGACCGGGTGCTTGGGATTGACCTCCAGGATGCGCTTGATGCGCGGCATCCCCTTGCCGCGCTCCTTGAGCAGGCGCTCCAGGTAGGCCGGCGTGCCGCCCTCCGACACCACCAGGCACACCGGCGAGTCCGTGAGGCGGTCCGACACGCGCACCTCGCGCACGTCCTCCTTCAGCACGTCCTTCATCTTGTCCGTCAGGCCCTTGAGCCCTTCCGACTGCTGCTCCTTCGCCTTCTTCTCCTCCTCCGTGGACTGGAGCTTCAGGTCCGCGTTGAGCGCGGAGACCAGCGGCTTGCCCTGGAACTCACGCAGGCCCTGCGCGGCCCACTCGTCCACCGGGTCCGTCATGAAGAGCACCTCGTAGCCGCGCTGCTTCAGCGCCTCCAGGTGCGGGCTGTCCGCCACCGCCTTCCGGCTCTCGCCGTAGACGTAGTAGATGGCCTCCTGGCCCTCCTTCATGCGGCCCACGTAGTCCGCCAGCGACGTGAGGCCCTCCTCGCGCGAGGACTCGTAGCGCACCAGGGCGCCCAGCTTCTCGCGGTACTCCGTCTCCAGCGTCAGACCTTCCTTCACCACCGTGCCGAAGGACTCCCAGAACGTGCGGTAGTCGTCCGGCTTGTCCTTGGCCAGCTTCTCCAGGAGGTCCAGCGACTTCTTCACCACGTGCTTGCGGATGGCGCGCACCACCGCCGAGTCCTGCAACATCTCACGCGACACGTTGAGCGGCAGGTCGTCCGAGTCGATGACGCCGCGCACGAAGCGCAGCCACTGCGGCACCAGGTCCTCGCAGCGGTCCATGATGAACACGCGCTTCACGAACAGCCGCACGCCGCGCTGCTGCTGCGAGTTCAGGTCGAACGGCGGGTGCCTGGGCACGAAGAGCAGGCCCGTGAACTGCTGCGTGCCGTCCGCCTTGAAGTGCGTCCACGCCAGCGGCTTGTCGTAGTCGTGCGTCAGGTGCTTGTAGAACTCCTGGTACTGCTCGTCCGTGATTTCGCTCTTCGGGCGCTGCCAGAGGGCGCTCGCCTTGTTCACCACCTCCAGCGCGGCTTCCGTGGCCTGCGTGTCCCCGCTGCCCACGTGCTTGGTCACCTGGAGCTTGATGGGGTGGCCCACGTAGTCCGAGTACTGGGTGATGAGCTGCTTCAGCTTCCACTCGTCCAGGAACTCCTTCTGGTCCGCCTTCAGGTGCAGCGTGATGGCGGTGCCACGCGTGGCCTTCTCCGCCGGCTCCACCGTGAACGTGCCGTGCGCCTCCGAGGCCCACTTCCACGCGGACGTCTCACCCGCGGCGCGGCTCACCACCTCCACGCGGTCCGCCACCAGGTACGCGCTGTAGAAGCCCACGCCGAACTGGCCGATGAGCTGCACGTCGTTCTTGCCCTTCTGCGCCAGCGCCTGGAGGAACTCGCGCGAACCGGAGTGCGCGATGGTGCCCAGGTTCTTCACCAGTTCGTCATGCGTCATGCCGATGCCGGTGTCCTCGATGGTGAGGGTGCCCTTGTCGGCGTCGGGGACGATTCTCAGCTCCAGCGCGGGCTCGTCCTTGAGCAGCTCCGGCTCCGTGATGGAGCGGAAGCGCAGCTTGTCCAGCGCGTCGGACGCGTTGGACACCAGCTCACGCAGGAAGATCTCCTGGTGGCTGTAGAGCGAGTTGATGACCAGGCTCAAGAGCTGCTGGATCTCCGCCTGGAATGAATGGGTTTCCCGCTGGGGGTGGGTCTCTGCGGACATGAAGGCCTCCGGGCGCTGAGGGAACGCGCCAATGCCCTTCCCCATAACCATGCCCGCCGGCTTGTCGAGAAGAGGGAATCCACCCACACCGGTCTGCCTCTTATACACATCTGACGCTGCCGACGATAAGGCTCGTGTAGACCTCGTTTGTCG
>NZ_RAVY01000113.1:0-32519 GCF_003611625.1 Corallococcus sp. CA054B | reverse complement strand
AGATGTGTATAAGGGACAGGGGTGAGCCCGTCCGGGTGGCGGGCATCACCGTGGCGGGGGATGTGGCCACGGGTCGCGAGGCGGGGCTGTCCCGGCTGATGAAGGGCGAGGCCTTCGCCGCTGAAGACTGGCGCGCCTTCGCCGAGGCCTCGCGCGCGGTGAACGAGGAGCTGCTGCGTCTGTCGGAGCAGGAGGCCGCGAAGGGGGCGAAGCTCCTCCTCTGGTCCGAGGGCAACGCGGTGGTCCTGGCCACGGAGCTGGAGGCGCTCATCGCGCGAGGGAGCGCGCTGGCACGCGAGCGGGGCGTGTGGCTGGGCATGTCGGTGGCGAGCATGACGCCCGAGGCGGAGCGGATGCTGCGCAACGAGCTCATCCTGGTGGGGCCGGATGGCGCGGTGGCCTGGCGCTACGTCAAGGCCCGGCCGGTTCCTGGCTGGGAGGCGGAGCACTCCATCCCGGGCAGCGCGGAGCCGGCGGTGAGCCAGGCCCCCGGCGTGGGAGTCCTGGGCGGCGCCATCTGCTTCGACGGAGATTTCCCCTCGGTGTTCGCCAGCACCGCGGAGCGCGGGCTCGAACTGCTCCTGCTGCCGTCCAGTGACTGGAAGGGCATCAGCCCGCTGCACACGCGTCAGGCGGTGTTCCGCGCGGTGGAGCAGGGCTTCAGCATGGTGCGGCAGGTGAACCAGGGGCTGTCCGTGGCGGTGGACGGCTACGGGCGCGTGTATGGCGAACTGGACCACTTCACGGCGGAGGAGCGCGTGCTGCGCGCGGAGCTGCCGGTGGGCCGGGTGCCCACGCTCTACGCACGCATTGGGGACTCAGTGGGACTGCTCTCCGGGCTGCTCGCATTGGGATGGGTGCTCCAGGCCTCCATCCGCGGACTCATCGCTCGGCGGCCGAATTTCAGCTCAACGCGGTTGAGCTCTCCCTGAAGAGTGCGACTACGATGCGAATGGCAACATCGACCACCGCTGCGATGAGACCTACCTGACCCTCCGGACTGGCGTTGGCTATGACGGGAGCTGGTGAGCGCTGACGAAGCAAGCATTTGGCCTCACACCGCCACGCGCGAATCGGAGACGCGGTTGGGCTGGTCGCTCAGCCGCGTGCTTCGGTGAAGACCGGTTCGTTCCGCCGGACGCGTTCGAAGAGTTCGCCGTGGTCGATTTCGCCGAGCTCGATGTTCCAGAGGCCGGGCACCAGGAAGGCGGAGGCCCACAATGCGGCCTCCTCGCCGGAGCGCCCGTTCTCGAAGCGATGCTCCGTGCGGAGCTCTCCGTAGCACGCGACCTCGTGATCATTCTCATCCAGGAATCGCGTCTCCAGGTTGCCCGCCACGATGAGACTCTCATCGTTGTAGACGCCCTGGATGACGTCCCGGACCACCAGGTCGCCCAGGACCAGGAAGTTCCCCGACGTCCGCAGTCCCCGTGCGACACAGCGGCCCAGGACCACGATGGTCGAATCCGGCCCGCAGTCGTCCAGGAAGCCATCAACCTCCAGGTCGCCCAGCACGAGGAGGGGACAGGTGACGAGCAGCGAGCCGGGGGCCTTCGCGTTGCCCGTCACGACCGTCGCCTTGGACAGCGACGCCTCCAGTACGGCGTCCACGGGCTCCAGGAACTCGCGCATCACCACGGCGGCCAAGCCGACATGCGACACGGGCCCGGGACACAGCGCCTTCGCGAGCGCGGCGGGCTGAAGGGGCGCGTCCTTGGGGAACGCCCTCTCCAGGGTCGTGACCCGAGGCGTGCCCTGATGGGAGAGCGCATCCCGGAGGGCCCCGTCCAGTCGGGCGAGCGTGGCCTCCGCGCGCGGAAGGAAGTCGTTCTTGGAGAGGAGCATGGGCGAATCCTAGAGGGCAATGTTCGTTGCCAGGGCGGTTGCGAAAAAAGCACGACCGTTTTATGAAGGGCCCATGCGCAAGGGCGAGCTCACCCATCAGACCATCCTGGAGACGGCCGTCCGGCTGGCGAGCCGGGTGGGGCTTCAGGGGCTGAGCATCGGGGGGCTGGCGGAGGAACTGGGCCTCTCCAAGAGCGGCCTGTTCGCGCACTTCAAGTCCAAGACGGAGCTGCAGGTGCAGGTACTGGAGGCGGCCACGGTCGTCTTCACCGAGCGCGTCATCCGCCCGGCGCTGGGCAGGGCCCGCGGCGAGCCCCGGGTGCGGGCGCTCTTCGACGGCTGGCTCACGTGGGACCGGGACAAGCTGCTCGAAGGCGGCTGCATCTTCGTGGCGGCGGCGGCGGAGCTGGACGACGCGCCCGGGCCCGCGAGGGACACGCTGGTGCAGGGGCAGCGGGACTGGCTGGACTGCCTGGCCCAGGCCGCGCGCATCGCCGTGGCGGAAGGGCACTTCCGTGAGGCGCTGGACGTGGAGCAGTTCGCCCATGATCAGTACGCGGTGATGCTGGGCTTCCACCACGCGAAGCGCTTGATGCGGGACCCCCAGGCCGAGGCGCGAGCCCGCCGGGCCTTCGACGCGCTCGTCACCGCCGCGCGCACCCCCACTTCCTGACCTTGTCGTTGCCGTGTCCTTCGAGGAGGACCTCATCATGGCTGAAAATAGCACGAACGTTCGGACGAAGATGGCGCTGTGGGGTGTGCGGGCGGCGGCGCGGGGTCTGGGGGCGGTGGCGCCCGGGCTGGCGGCGGCGTGGTCGGAGCGGCTGTTCCTGACGCCCCAGCGGCCGCGGCGCTCGCGCACGGCGGAGGCGGTGCTGGCTCGGGGCCAGCCCCGGGTGTTGAGGGTGGAGGGTGAGAAGGTGGCGGTGTGGAGCTGGGGCGAGGGCCCCCGGGTGCTGCTGGTGCACGGGTGGAGCGGCTACGGCGGGCAGCTGACGGCCTTCGTGCAGCCGCTGGTGGAAGCGGGCTTCTCGGTGGTGACGTACGACGCGCCGGGGCACGGGGCGTCCTCCGGGCGCACCAGTTCGCTGCCGGAGCTGGCGGGAATGGTGGCGGCGGTGGGGCAGGCGACAGGCGGGCCCTACGCGGTGGTGGCGCACTCATTCGGCGCGGCGGCCACGGCGGTGGCGCTGCGGGACGGGCTGAAGGTGGAGCGCGCGGTCTTCATCTCGCCGCCCGCGGATCCGCTGGCGGGCATCCGGGCCTTCGCGGATACGGTGGGCCTGTCGGAGGCCATGTGGCGGCGGATGGCGGCGCGAATCGAGGCGCGCTTCGACATGCGGCTGGCGGACCTGGCGCTGCCTGCCTTCGCGCCAGGGTTGGACGTGCCGCTGCGCATCTTCCACGACGTGGGGGACCGCGAGGTGCCGCTGGAAGCAGGCGAAGCGGTGGCGCGCGCGTGGCCGGGCGCGAAGCTCACGCGCACGGAAGGACTGGGGCACTTCCGCATCCTCTATGCGCCGCAAGTGCTGTCGCCCGCGGTGGACTTCCTGGCGGAAGGACGGCCGAGCAACGCCTGGCCCGGGCCGGAGCTGCTGGCGTCGGTGGCGTCTGTGCGAGGGATGCGGCGGCGAAGCGCGGGCAACGCCGCCGGCATGGGTGACAAGGGTCAGGCTCCCTGAGGCCGCTTTGGGAGCGCTTCACCTCCGGTGCCCGCACCGTCAGCTCGAAATCCACTCAGGCCTCTTCCCGACGTCGTGGTGGGACACGCTCGGTGTGCATCGTCGAGATGGGGCCGTCCCGGCCAGCCGCCGAATACACAGCCACCACGTCAAGTTCGATGCCCGCGGTTTCAATCACAACAAACCCCTTGAGGAAGCGGGCATCAACCCCGGAAATCTTGAGGATGTCCGAGCAATCAATCTCCAGCGCTTCGTCCGGGCCCAGGTTGGCACGAACGAACTCGGAGACAGGGCCGGGTTTCAAGCCAGGCATCCCAACGGCAACCTTCACGCGAAAGCCGATCTCTTTGTAGGTCGGATTGTGCACGTTGATCGCGGTGAAGTAGATCCCAGGCGCCACGGCTGCTCCCGGGGACTCTCCGCAAACAAACTTCACCGCGTACTGGAACGTCACCCGCTCCGGGAACTGCGCCTGGTAGTGGGCCAGAACCCGCTCGGAGGAAAGCGCGGTGCCATAGGGCGCAACCTCGTCGATCAGCCCATGAAACGGCCGGGGGCGGGAGGGATAGGCCTGGTTGCCAATCCCGAGGTAGCCATCCAGCGAAGGAGGCGGTGGGGAAGGGTACTTGAGCAGGAGGTCGCCTGCATTTGCTCCCAGGTCCGTCTGACTCTCCAGCATGCCGTTGAAATAGATCCGGATCTCCTGCCCATCGAAGGTCGCCACGATGTGGGTTTCCACGCCCTGCGGGACCTCGCTGCGGCTCCTGGCGGACACGTTGACGTCGAGCCCATTGAGCGCCGTTCTCACCCGGAGATCGACGACCACATGTCCGTCCCCTCCATCAATGTTCAGCGCGTATTCCGCGCGCTGCTCGTAGCTCGATTTCTCGAAGATGCGCTGGGTGTACCGGATGGGCCCGGGATTGGGGCCGGACCAATTGATCTTGGCCTCCATGGTGAGCTGGCGGGGATTGAGAGCCTTGCTGTTGGGAACAACGATTCGTCCCAGCAGGCCATCGAACAGCGCCGCCGTGTCCCCACCCTTGAAGCCACTCAACCCAAGAGTGATTCCACCGGCGGAGTATTCTCCATGGTTGCCGTGCCCCGAAGCATCGACTGCCGTCACTGCTCCAGGGGCCTCGCCCAGGCGCCAGTAGCCAATCGGTCCATCCGCCAGGACAGCAGCGGCGTAGCGTTCAAGTGCCATGTCATCTACACGTGGTCAGCAATGGCCAGCGCGCTCCTGGATCAAACCTAGGAAGCCCGCTTCGCGTCGCCAGCCCCACGTGTTGGGCACTCCTGCTGGCGCACCCAGGCAGAGGCACGGTCAACCCGACAATGAGCAGGAGAGGGACCTGCCGGCCGAACTCGCGCAAGCCGCTGTCAGCGAGAGTGCCCCCTTGGCGCAGAAGGGGCAGGCTGCCGCGGGGAGGGGCCTCCGTTCGCCGGTCATCATTGGCCAGACACGCCCTCAGGGATTCGCCCCATCGCCGTTGGACTCATGTCGCGTGGGTTTGCCATTGGGGGATTCGCTTGCGCCAGAGACCGCTGAAGCGGATGTGGCGGAGTACGTCCTTCATGGGAGCGCTGACCGGGCTCCTGTTCCTGGGTGTTTCAGGCTCGGGAGGTGAAGCACGGGCCCTGGGGGCCTTGGTTGTCGGTACGACGGCACCTGACACCACGCTCACCTCCGCGCCGACCAGTCCCAGCGGTCCATCTGCTTCCCGTTTCACCTTCACGGGTTCGGAAGGCGCTCGGTTCGAGTGCAGCCTGGATGGAGCGGCCTTCGCCCCCTGCGCTTCGCCAGTGGCCTTCGCCAACCTGTCCAAGGGGCCTCATGTCTTCGCGGTGGCGATGACACGGCCTCCCGCGTCGAGCGCCGCCTGGGCGCAACGGCAAGGAACTGGAGGTAGAGACGCGAGGCTCCCTGGCGCTTAGTGACCAGGTGGAGATCCTCGAAGCCGCGCTCGCGGGCCTGGGGCTGGCCTATGCCTTCGAGTCGCAGGTGGAGTCATTACTCAAACAGAAGCGGCTGGTCCGCGCGCTGGAGGACTGGTGCCCGTCCTGCCCTGGTTTCTTCCTCTACTACCCCAGCCGCAGGCACCTGCCGCCCGTGCTCAAGGCCTTCGTGGACTTCGTGCGGGCCCTGTAGGTCCGTGGCGCATGGAAACCATTGCGAAGGGATGTTTGTCATTGTCCAACACAGGGGCAGCAATAGGCTTGCATCGCGTGGGTAACGACAGCCACAGTCCGCATGACGCTTCCCCCGCCTGTTGATGGAGTCCCTCATGCCCAGACTGCGCTCTCCCTCTCTCTCCAGCCCCAGCCGGAGTCCCAGTCCCAGCCGCTCCGGGGGCAGTGTGACGCCGACGCGCAGCCCGTCGCTTCCGCCCCAGACGCAGGCCTCTGCTTCCTCCTCGACGAAGCGCCCCCGGGATGATGCGGATACGTTCGACGCGGGCACGTCGAAGCGGCCCAGGCGGGCCGCGGCCACGGGCGAAAAGCCACCCACGTCCGCCGAGCTCTACAAGCAGCAGAAGGAGGTGGGCCTGCAGGACACCCACTCCGCCCGCACCGGCGACATGTCGTCCCTGCGCACCACACAGGACACACCGGAGGACGGACTCAACCTGCTGGCCCACGTCGGCAGTCAGGCGAAGGACAAGAAGGGCCTCTTCTACGAAGGCCCCGTGGAGCGCCGCGGGCTCGGGCCCCAGCAGGTCCTCACCTCCGTGCCGGATCGCGACAAGAGCGAGCACACCAACGTCTTCCGGACCATGACCGGGGGCGAGCCCAGCTCCACGAAGTACCAGCAGGGGCTTGGCACCGCCGACAAGGGCACTTCCTACGAAATCCTCCACGGCATGGGCCATGGCGAAGGCGGCAAGAAGACGCAGTCGGCGCAGAACCTGGCCTCGGCCTCCCACGGCGCCAACACGGCCATGATCCCCGCGGACAAGGCCATTGCTGGCAACCCGAACATGCTCGTGGACACGCACTTCAACGTCCGTCCTGGCACCCACCGCGCCGAGTCCGTGGTGCAGACCTTCTACGACAAGGACCGCCCCAAGGAGCCCATCTTCCAGCAGCACATCGACGGCGACCTGCCCAAGGTCACCACGAGCCAGTACAAACAACTCCAGAAGGACGCGGAGTTCCTCAAGGACCACGATCGCCTCGCCGCCGCCGTCGGCCTGCTGAACCTCAAGGACGGGGGCAAGGGCTGAACCTTCGCGCCCGCGAGGTCATCCCTCCGAGAGGGTGAGCGACCCCGGCATCTGTCCTCCGTGACAGGGCCCGTGAGGTAGACAGACCAGGCCTGCGCACGTGTTGTATGGGGTTGGGTGGTCCGTGACATCCCAGCCAGCAAATGCCGCGCGTGGATGGTTCTGTCTATAGTCAGCGGACCTTGCTGCCGGCGCAGGCGGACAGCTCCCGCGGCCACTTCACGAGGACACGCCACATGAAGAGGGTGACATTCCCATCGAAGGGTAAAGGGGTAGAGGGATGGATGTCGGAGAGCGACAATTACTTCATCCCGGATGACTGGGATGGGCAGGTGATTTTCGCGACATCCGCCCCGTTGAACAGCGTCGTGCACCGGAAGCAGGGATTGGGCGACACCTTGTTCAATGGCAAGATCTACGTCCCCTGCGTCTCCACGACGTTCATCAAGGACTGCCTGCATACCGCCGAAGAAATCATGTATCAGTCGCAGTTCGACCCGAAGAACGGAGCGACGCGCAGCAGGAGCGTGGAGCTGGGCTGCGACTTCGGGAACAGCACGCTGGAAAACATTCTCGTCGCCAATTCCCTGGGCAGTGGCAAGGGCAGCAATGACAATGCGATGCCGCTCGCGGGCCAGGCCTATGTCATCGTCAACTTGAAGTGGGACAGGGAGGGGACCTCTCCCTACCACGCCGCCGGGGTGGTCGCGGTGGATGGCGGTGACCGCATCACGCTGGAGGTGTTCGCGAGCACGCGCACTTCGTATGCGCGGAAGGAGGCGGGCTGCTATCGCATGTACAAGACGTCGGGCGACGAGGGAGACACCTTCCACGGCGCATGGAGCCCCCAGACGGCGCATTTCTCCGACAGAGCGGTCACCTTCGCCATCTGCACGAAGTGAGGGAGCCTCCGGCGCCGGGGGTTGGGGAGACAGGTAAAGCGTGAATCAGGAATGACTACCGGGTGGGGACCGGAAACGGCGCCGGCCCCGGACCCGACCGCGCGGAGCGCCCCAGCGGACGAATTGAGCCGGGTCAAAGCCGCGTCCGCTCGGAAAGGGCGCGCCCCCGGGGGCCGTCCTGGCCGTCTTCTGGACAGCGGGAGCGGGGTGGGGCAGATGTAGGTGTAGCCATGACATCCCGTCCGTCCTCCGCGCGCGCCTCCACCATCCGGATGCAGAAGACGAAGCAGCCCTCCTCTGGCGCCCGGCGCGCCGTGGGGAAGCGCTCCGGCTCCGGCTCCGGCTGGGGCCGCTGGGTGCTCGGTGGGTGGCTGCTGCTCGCCCTCTGGCTCGGGGTGGAGTTCGCGCGGATGCCCGACGTGAGCTCCCTGCGGACGCAGAACCCGCGCACCACCGCGCTCATGGCCCAGCGCGCCGAGGAGGCGCTCGAAGCGGGCAGGAAGCCTCGGGCGCGCCAGGCCTGGGTGTCGCTCGGCGCGGTGGCCCCGCACGCCGTGGACGCGGTGCTGATCTCCGAGGACGCGCGCTTCTACAAGCACGAGGGCGTGGACTGGACCGAGGTGGAGAACGCCTTCCAGCAGTCGGTGCGCGAGGCGCGCCTGGGGCGCGGTGCCTCCACCCTCACGCAGCAACTGGCGAAGAACCTCTACCTCTCCACGGACCGCAGCCTGCTGCGCAAGGGGAAGGAGCTGCTGATCGCCCGCCAGTTGGAGGACCGCCTGTCCAAGCAGCGCATCCTCGCGCTGTACCTGAACGTCGTGGAGTGGGGGGAGGGCGTCTACGGCATCGAGGCGGCGGCGCGCGAGCACTTCGGCCTCTCGGCCCGTTCGCTCAGCGTGGCGCAGGGCGCGATGCTCGCGGCCATGCTGCCCGCCCCCCGTCGCTGGCTGCCGGCGCAGCGGCCCGAGACCCTGCGCACCCGTGCTGGCGTCATCATCGGGAGGCTGGAGCGCGAGCGGCGCATCAGCGGGGCACAAGCCCGCGAGGCCCAGGCCGAGCTCTCGCGCTTCTTCGGTGAGCCGTCCGCGCCCGATTTGGTAGCCGAGGCCAGCTGAAGAACTTTTCGCGGGGCCGTGCGTGAAAGGTGCCACGTCCTTTCCGTCGAGGTTCTCGTGCGTGCCCTCCGCCCGCTGTTCTGCGGCATTGCCTTCGTCCTGACCGCCACTCCCGCCCTCGCGCAGTACAACAAGGCGGCGGGTGAAAACGCTCCCATGGAGAGCGTTCGCAAAGTGGTGACACGCAAGGACGGCACCCAGGAGGCGCGCGAAGAGATGCGCCCCGCGGCTCGCGACGGCTTTGGCAACGCGAAAGGCAGTCAGAACGACCTCGCGGTGGACGGCGCCTTCGAAGGCCAGACGGTGGCGGTGCTCCAGTTCTACACGCAGGACTTCGACTTCTCGCTGCCCAAGGCCGCGCTGAAGGAGAAGGGCTTCTCCGTGTACCGCTGGGTCAATCAAGCGCCAAGCCCCAAGGAGCTGCGCAAGGGGCTCCAGAAGGCGTGTCAGTTGTGGATCATCTCCGACTCGTCGCCACGCCTGACGCCCGAGCACGTGAAGGTCATCAAGGAGTACTTCGACGCGGGACACGGCGTCTACATCTGGGGCGACAACGAGCCCTACTACGCGGACGCCAACGTGGTGGGCCAGGCCCTGCTGGGCACGACCATGCAGGGCAACGTCATCGGCGACCAGACGGTCGGCCTGCGCAAGGACGGGGAGGGCCCGGGGCTGCTGCGCCGGCACCTGCTCACCACCGGCCTGGAGTACCTCTACGAGGGCATCACCATCGCCACCCTCCAGCCGAGCCCGCGGCTCACGCCGCTGCTCCATGGTTCGGCGGGCAACCTGGTGGCGGCCTTCCATGACAACGGCGGCAAGCGGGCCATCTTCGACGGTGGCTTCACGCGCCTCTACAACAAGTGGGACACGGCGGGCACCGCGCGCTACGTGAAGAACGCGGCGGCCTGGCTGACCAACGTGGAGCGCTTCGGCGACGCCGTGGTGCGCGCGGACCTGCGCGGTACCCCGGGTCAGTCCCAGGGGGCCCGCTCAAGCCTCCCGCCCGCGGCGCCGTGAGCGGTTTGCGAAGCAACCCTTTCAGCTTCGCCGCGACAATGGATCCGGCCCGCCGGTGGAACGCGCCATCCAACTCGTGATGGCGCGATGAAAAGAGGCGGGATTCTGAACGGAGCCTCTGGATGCAACCGGCGATTCACAACTTGAAGAGCGTATGGAAGGTCCTGTCCGTGGGTCTGTTGGCCGCGTGGATGGGCTGTGGCGGGGATCCGGTCGAGGAGCCCCTGGCCTCGCGGCAGGATGCGCTCGTGGATGGATACAACCTCGTCGTCACGGGCGTGAGCCCGACCACGGTGGCGCCGCTTGGCGCCGTCACCTTCAGCGCGACCATCCAGAACGCGGGGAACGTCGCGACGCCCGCGGGCATCGTCCACGGCCTCTCCTTCTGGGTGGATGGCACGCAGGTGTCGTGGTCGGACACGCACACGAACTCCATCGCGCCGGGGGCCAGCGTCACGCTCACCGCCAACTCCGGCCCCGCGGGGACGAAGGTGTGGACCGCGCCGGCGACAGCGGGGGCCCACACGCTCCTCGCGCATGTGGATGACATCAACCGCCTGCCGGCGGAGACCAACGAGAGCGACAATCGGTACAGCGTTCCGCTGAGCGTGACGGCCGCCGCGACCTGCTCGGACCGGGTGCGCAACGGCACCGAGACGGGAGTCGACTGCGGGCCGGATTGTGGCCCGTGTGAGTGGCCGTTCACCGCGGTGCCGCGCACCACGCTCCGGAGCTCGGCGAAGCGGGTGTATGCGCACTGGCACTACTACCCCGTGTCGATGGACAACACCCACCCGACGTCCAACGACTACTACGAGCGCAACTACATCGCGGTGAACGGCGAGGGCGGAGCCCACGCGGCCTACGGCGGCATGATGCGGGAGCGGCCGCTCCCGAGACTGTCACGCACGGAGACGGACTGGCGGCTTCGCGACGCGAAGGACGAAATCGAGCTCGCGGCGAGGATTGGCATCGACGGCTTCTATCTGAACCTGTGGACCGACAGCGACGTGAACAACGGCGCGGTGTGGACGCGGGCGAAGACGATTGCCGACGCGGCCTCGCAGGCCGGCAACTTCGACATCATCCCCAACTTCGACATGACGATCCTGAACACGGGGAGCCAGGCGGGGGACCAGGACCGGATGATTCGCATGCTGGACCAGCTGAAGGGCTACGCGGCGCTCCTGCGGCGGCCGGATGGGAAGTATGTCGTTGGCCTGTTCAACCCCGCCGCGCAGGGCCGGACGGCGGCGTTCTACGCCACCGTGAAGCAGCGCGCGGCGACGGAGCTGGGCATGAGCCTGTACCTGGTGCCCGTCTTCCTTGGCACCGGAAGCACGGCGCTCTTCGAGGAGTACAAGAACGTGGGGGATGCCTACGCGGGGTGGGGGACGGCCGTCCCGGTGACGACGGCGGGGTACTCCGGAAACCTGAAGACGAAGGCGGCCGGGTACGGGAAGCCATGGATCCACCCGATGAGCAGCCAGGACTACCGGCCCAAGGACAAGGCCTTCTGGGAGGCGCGCAACTCCCTGACGCTCCGCTCCATCTGGGAGAATGTGATTGCGGACGGCCTGGACGAAGTCCAGATCGTCACCTGGAACGACCAGCACGAGCACCACAACATCCGGCCGTCGACGGGGAAGCAGTGGCCCGCGTACGACATGACCGCGTACTACATCCAGTGGTTCAAGACGGGCACGCGGCCGACCATCGAGCGCGACGTGCTGTATTACAACCACCGCATCCACCATCAGTCCCTGGTGCCAACGACCCAGACGTCAGCGAACCTCGCGACGTGCAAGGCAGGGTGCCCGGCGACGAATGACGTGGAGTTGGTGGGATTCCTCACGTCGGCGGGCCGGCTCGAAATCACGCAGGGCACGACGACCTACGGCGAGGACAAGACAGCGGGCGGCGTGCAGGCCATCCGGACGGCGTTGGCGGTGGGGACGCCGACCTTCCGGCTGAAGCGCTCGGGGGCCACCGTGGTGCAACTCCAGAGCATGCACCCCGTCGTGGGCTCCATCGCGTACCAGGACCTGCTGTACCGCGCCGGAAGCTCAGCCCGCGCGGCGCTCCCGTCCTGCGCGACCTCCTGTGCCAACGGTGAGGCCCGCTGCCGGCTGTGCCCTGGCGAGCCGATGTGGCTGAAGCGCTGAAGACCACCCTGTCAGCGCCCGACAGGTTGGGGAAGGGCGCGCAGGAACTGCGCGTCCTTCCAGGAGGAGATGACCGCCCGGTGCAGGACGAAGAGAAGGCGCTTCTAGCGAATCCGATGGAAGAACCCCAACCCCCACGGCCCTGGCGTCAGCGCGGGTGCGGTTCCCAGCGGTAGGTCATCCCGGGCGTGGAGAGCCCGAGGGGGTTGCCCAGGCGCAGGTAGTACCGCCCTGGAGCGCGCGGCCACACGGCTCCGTCCATCCTCGGGACGCGCGTCACACCATTCGCCTCCACCAGATCGTAGGTGAGACCCACCGGGGAGGTGCGCACCTCGTAGGCGCGCGCCTCCAGGTCGAGGGCGAGCCAGTCCAGGTCATCCGCCGTGTCCAACCGGCCCTCCGCGTGGAGCCGGGACGCGGGCAGCACCGTGGCGTCCTCGAGCGTGTCCGCGTGGTCGTCCTGTCCCACGTCCTCGATGGTGAACACGTAGGGGCCATACATCAGGCTGTCGCTCACCGAGAAGACGATGGGCTCCGCGCGGTCCGTCTTGAAGAACGCCGGCTGTGCGGAGCCGTTCCTCAGCAGGTCCCGGTTCGGCTCCGAGGGCCGGTAGGCCCCGAAGCGCGTGGTGTTCTTCGTGCCGTTGTCGAGGCTCAGGCGGTACACATGCCCGGCCTCCAGGTCCACGCGGAAGGTGTCCCAATCCCACAAGGGCGCGAAGAGTCCCGGGATGGGCACGCCGACGCTCGCGGGCACCGCGTCCTCCACGTCCGAGCCCTGGTCCGCCCCCAGGTCCACCACCTGGAGCGAATAGGGCCCCCGTGAGGCCAGGAGGGAGGCGGACACCCGCACCCGCAGCAGGCCGTCCTGGCGCAGCACCGCCGGACGGGCCGCCGGTGTTCCCGGATAGTCGTTGGGAAGCTGGAGGATGCTGGCGGCGCAGACAGACTGCGTGGCGCTGTCGCAGACGAAGTCATACGCGTGGCCCGCCTTCGCCGGGAAGCTGAACCAGTCCACGTCGGACCGCGTCTCCAGCACGCCCGTCAGCGTCAGCGCCGACTCGAACGCCGGCAGCGCCGTGGCCCCCTCCAGCTCGTCCGCGTGGTCGTCCGGGCCCAGGTCCTGGAACTCGCACTGGTAGCCCGAGAGGGGCCGGTCCGCCCTGGCGCCCACCCGCAGCAGGTGCGCTCCGGCCCCCGGCTTCACCACCGTCATGGCCCCCTCCTGCTCCCACGCGAGGTCGCTCCACGACACCGGGGGCGTGGACGACGCCTTGAGGGCCAGCACCAGCTCGGGGTCCGTGCAGCGCAGCCGGTACACGTGCCCCGCGAGCGCGGTGAAGGCGAAGGCGTCCTCGTCCCCCGGGAAGTCGACGTGGCCGGTGAACGGCGTGCCGTCCGTGGCGACGGGGACCGACTGGAAGTCCGGATGGCCCTCCGCGTCCCCCACGTCCACCAGTGACACCGTATACGTGCCTCGCTCCGAGGAGCGTCCCCGGGGCCACGCGGCGACAGAAGCTCTGTGGAGGACGGCCTTTGTCTCCACCGTGACGGTGAGCACGGTGTCGCGGCCCTCGTACGTCACCTGTCCATTGTCATAGGGGTGGATGGCCAGGTCGCACCACTGGAAGCCCTCCGGGGTGCAGGTGAAGCGGTACGTGTGCCCCTGCGTCGCGGCGAAGGTGAAGAGATCCACGTCCTGGCGGTGGAGCCGGCCGGACAACGCGACCACGGGCAGGGCGCGCTCCTGGAGGACCGGCGTGTAGGCCTGGTCCAGGTCATCCACCTCGTCCACCTCACAGGTGGAGCCCAGCTCCTGATCCATGGGGCCGCAGCGGCACACCGCCGCGCCTGCCTCGCTGGCGCAGTAGCCCGCGGTGCAGTGCACGCCGGCGCATACCTCTTCCGGGGTGGGCCCGGAGGGGAGCGGTTCTTCTTCGGTGCCGCAGCCGGACAGGAGCGCGGTGGCCAGGAGGGCGCGGAAGGCGGGAAGGAAGGCGCGCATGGTCGTGGAGGCTTCAGCGGGGAAGGAGTTCGATGCGGTAGGCATCCGGGCCCTGGAATCGCCCGAACATGTCGGCCCGCAGCAGGTGGCGTCCCGCCGCGCGGGGCACCCACGTGCCGGAGGCCGTGTCCCAGGGGACGGGCGTCACGCCGTCGGCCTCGAACAGGACGAACTTCGTATCGACCGAGGTGCGGCTCAGTGCGTGGGGGCGTGCCTCCAGCGTCAGCGCGAACCAGTCCACGTCGGTGGAGGCGTTCAACACGCCCGTGACGCTCAGCGCGCCGCCCGGATCCGTTGCGTCCGAGGGCGTGCCGGCGTGGTCGTCCCGTCCCACGTCCCGCACGTCCAGGCGGTATTGCGCCCGGGGGCCGGAGACACGCAGCAGCACGGCGGCGTCGGCGTCCACGAGGAAGTGGTGCACCTTCGTGATGTCGTTGCGCGTGAGGCTCGCGTCCGGGGTCGCCAGGAGGAGGGCCTCCACGGAGGCGGCGCCTTCCGCCTCCAGGCGGTAGACGTGGCCCGCCACCGCGTCGAGGCGGAAGAAGTCCTCGTCACCCGGATGGGAAAGGTAGCCGGTGAGCGACACGTCGCCGGAGAGGGGCACCGCGTCCTGGGCCCCCGTGCCCTGGTCCGCGCCAAGGTCCAGGAGCGTGAGGGCGTAGGCCCCGCGCTGACCTCGGGCCGCCACGGGCACCTGGAGCCACGCGTCGCGGGCGACGCCCACCGGGGTTGGCTGTTCCCGGATTTCGTCCCACGGCGCGTAGATGCGGGCGTCGCGGCAGGGGGCGAAGGTGGGCGTGTCACAGCGCAGCGCGTACGTGTGACCCGCGCGGGCGAGGAAGGAGAACAGGTCCAGGTCGGAGTTCAGCTCGAGCGTGCCCTCCAGCGGGACGCTGTCGCCTTCGGGCAGCGCGGTCGCGGTGTCCGTCGAACCGCCGTGGTCGTCCAGGCCCAGGTCCTCCACGGAGCAGGCATAGGGCGTGGCGGTGGGGTTGGCGCTACTGAGGGAGAAGGCGTGGCGGCCCGTGGCCCGGGCCACGAAGCGGCGCCCCGGGACCAGCCCGCTGGCGGACTCCGTGTGGTTGCCATCCAGCTCCCGCCCGTCCGGACCGGTCAGGCGGGTGGACGGGGTGCCCGGGGGAAACGCGCCCGCGCAGCGCACTTCGTGGATGCGGCCCTGGGTTGCGTCGAAGACGAACGTGTCCTTGTCCGGGCCCGCCTGGAGCAGGCCCTGGACCGGGGGCGCGCCGGGCGTGAGGCGCGTGGCCTCGGCCACGTCCAGACCGTGGTCGTCCTCACGCTCGGAGAAGGAGTATTGGAAGGTGCCGGTGCTGCCCTCGGGCAGCGCGGTCACGAAGACCTGGACGCCCCAATCGTAAGGGGCGCGGAAGTGCACGCGCGTGGTGCGCCCCTCCTGTTCGACGAACCGCGAGAAGGACGGGGACTCCTCCAGCGTCACCTGACAGGCCTCGAACCCCTCGGCGGTGCAGGTGAAGGTGTAGATGCGCCCGCTCACCGTCTTGAGGGCGAAGGCGCGGTACTGGGCGACGCCGTCCAACGTGATGATTTCACCCGTGCGGGGCAGGGTGGGCACGGCCAGCGGTTCCGCGGGGAAGCCATGCCAGCCGCAGTCCCGGTCGTTGCCGCAGGGAGCGGGCGTGGGGACATGGCACTTCGAATCCTCGCAGGGGCCGCTGGAACAGCTGGAGGCCATGAGCGCGAGCAGGAGAAGACAGATGGCGCGGACGGAGCGCGAGGCCATGCGGGAGGACCCTGGGTGGCGAAAGGGCGTGGACCCTAATGAAGCAGGTGGCACGAGCGCAAACCGGCTCCCCGGCGCAGCCGCGCCGCCGAGCGTCCCGACAGAACGCACGCGCGTGTCCATGCAACGCGCCGTCTCGTGCTCCCTCCCCGTGTTCCCCAGGCGAGTGCGCTCGCACTGCGCTGGCACGTTCCACGCAAAGGCCCCGGGCTTGCGCGCCGCTGATCACGTGCGCTCATCCAATCCCCTCCCTGGACCGTCATGCCCTCCTCGCGCGCCCCCAACCAGGCCCCCCCGCAGCGCCCTGCCCAGTTTGCTTCGACCGACGTCGGCTCCCTCCGGCAGAGCATCAACCTCTTCCGTGGCTCGGTGAGCTACCAGCGCCCGCTGGTCCAGCTCCCGGGAAAGCTCGGAGACGACACGCTCTCGGTGGAGCTGGGTCTCTCCTATGACAGCTCCATCCACCTCGCCGCGACGCGCTGGAACCTCGACGCGCCCACGGGCGTGGTCGGCCTGGGATGGACGCTCCCTCGCGAGCGGATCGTCGCGGAGTCCGACGGCGCCCTGTCGCTCGCCGCGCGGCGCTTCATCCTGGAGTCCGGAGGCGCTCGCAACCGGCTGGTGCCCACCACCCGCCCGTGGGTCCGCGCGCTGCTGGACGCGGCGCTGGGCTCGCGGCTCGGCGGGCCCCTCGTCTCGCAGGAGCTCATCACCGCCTTCGCCGCGGCCGGTCTGCCGCTGTCCTCCCAGGCCACCGTGAGCGGGCAGGGCCCGTGGGACGTGGAGGATCCCATCCACGAGCAGTCCTTCGTCCTGTCCGAACAGGCCGGCGAGGCCGGTACCGCGGTGCTCGCGGTGGCGGCGGGCGGGCTCGGCTTCGAGCCGCAGGACTTCGGCTTCTGGCGCGTGCGCTACTACCCGACCTACGAGCGCTGGGTGGCGGTGGACGACTCGGGGACGCAGCGGGTCTTCGGCGGTGGCGTCTCCGTCACCTCCCAGGGCTTCGCCACCAGCACCGACCACGGCGTCGAGTGGGGCGTGCGCTTCGGCGGCGAGCGGGGCGGCTGGGTGGGCAGCTCGACGCGCCGCGAAGGCCAGGCGCAGTACGCGCACGCGTGGAACCTGGTCGCGCGCGTGGACCGCTATGGCGACCGCGTCACCTACGCCTACAACACCTTCGAGCGCGGCGCGGACGGGCTGCTCCCCACCGTCGAGCAGCGCGTGGGCACCGACGGGCTGCCGTACACGAAGGCCTGCTACCTCTCGCGCATCACCGGCGTGGGCGGCCGGAGCGTGGCGCTGGACTACGCGCCCAAGTGGTACACGGCCACCGTCCACGAGTACCAGGATCCGCACAAGGTGCTCGCGCCCGCCGCGGACGGCGTGCCGCCGGAGAACCTCACCACCCCCAACGCCTTCCAGGACCGCTACGAGACGCTCTACCTGGACCGGCTGCGCGTCCTGGACGACGCGGGCCGCGAGCTGTACCGCGTGACGCTGGACTACGCCCGGCCACAGGCCGTGCCCGGCACCCCCGCCGCGTCGTCCGCCGATCTCTGCAAGCGCTTCCTCACGGGCATCACCGAGCAGGACCCCTCCGGACGCAGCCTGCCCGGCTACGTGTTCGCCTATGCGCTGGAGGAGGGCGCGGAGCACCCGGGCGCGCTCACGCGCGTCACCTATCCCGAGGGCGCCACCGGCACCTTCGCGTACGACGGCGCCATCCCGCTGGACATCTGCGAGCGGGACCTGACCGTCACTCCGCCCGCGGGCTTCGGCGCCACAGGCAACACGCCCTTCGTCTGGCTGGGGCCGGACTACGCCGTCACCTGCTGGCTGGATGCCCAGCGCAAGCGGCTGAGCCTCCAGGTCCACACGTGGACGGGACGCTGGCAGCGCTCCACCCCCAGCGAGGGGCTGGTCTACGAAGGCGAGCAGGCGCTGGACGCGAGCACGCTCGCGGGTGCCACCTCTTCGGACTTCTTCGGGCTGACCTTCCGCGTCGGCAACGAGGTGCGCGTGCTGCCATTCCGGCGCAGCACGCTGCGCACGTGGGAGTGGGCGCCGTACTCGAATGAGGACGGCACCTCGTGGATGTCCTTCCCGCAGGCCACGGGCGCCCGGCTCGCCGCCGGAGAGCGCTTCCTCCTGGCCACCGTCTCCGGCTTCGACGGCACCGGTGACAACCTCTACCGGCTCACCTGGGACTGGCAGCGGCGCGCCTGGAATGGCGGGGATGCGCCCGCGGTGCGGGGACTCACGATGCAGGTGCTCGCTCGCGGCGAGCGCTACCTGCTGTGGCAGCACCTCAACGGAAAGGGGACGGTGTCGCTGGCGTGGCTGGACGGCGACCACCGGTGGAACGACGGCGGTACCCTGGACGTGGAGCTGGGGCCCCGGCAGACGGAGATGTTCTGGGCGGATGGCCCGTCCATGGTGGCGTGGTGCGAGGCCACGGACTCCAGCTCCACCGGCCGCTATGCCCTGCGCGTGCGCCGCTGGGACGCGGACTACCAGTTCCAGGCAGGGCAGGGCGTGGACGCGGAGAACCTGCGCCTGTCCTCCGTCACGCAGGTGCCCAGGCCCTCGTGGCCGCCGGTGCCTTCCGTGTCCGGCAACGAGCTGGTGGGCACCGACCGGTACCTGTGGCGCTTCGATGGCGTGGGCTGGAACACCTCCGAGGCGCTGACCGACCAGGGGCGTGGCCGGCCGGGCTGGCTGGCCTACGCGTACGGGCGCGACGTGGTGTTGCAGGTGCTCAACGTCGCGGATGGCGTCACCACGCGGCTGCTCGCCTACGACGCCGACAGCGGCACCTTCGCGCGCGCGCCGAGGACGCTGCCGGCCCTGCCGCCAGGAGAGGACTTCGGCTACCCCGCGGCCACCGGCGAGGACTTCATCGTCGCCTCCAACACCGTCTGGTACCGAGGCGCCGCGCCCGGCTGGAAGGGGCCGGAGAGCGAGCAGCCCGTCTACGAGGGCGCTCCGGAAGGCACGGACTTCTTCAGCGTCGTCGACGCGGCTCCGGACTTCGCGGGGTGGAGGCTGCCTCCGGGGCAGGGCACCGCGCGCATCGCCCTGGCGCTGCTGGAGAACGGCCGCGCGAAGGCCACCTCCACCATCGCGGGCCAGACGTTCGTCAGTCCCCTGTCGCCCGAGGGGCTGGTGTCTCCGCCTCGCGCCGGAAAGAGCCCCGCGGGCCCCGCCACGCTCGTCACCTACCCGCAGACGGCGCCCGACTTCGAGCGCGCGCCGAGCCTCACCCTGCACCGCTTCGTGGGCGGCGACATCCAGGGCGCGCTGGTGGACTACCCGGTCCGCTCGCTGACCATCGACACCGGCCTGGGCGAGCAGCTGCGCTCCGTGTGGAGCTTCGACCGGGTGAGCGCCGCGTGCGACCCGACCGGGGAGATCATCAAGTACTACCGCTCCACGGCCTGGGATGGCTGTGACGAGCCGTCCGCCGCGCGGGGCGGGCGGACCGTGACGACCTACGACAACGGAGCCACGGACGAAGGCCTGAGCATGCTGGACGGCCAGCCCCTCCAGACGCTCACCTTCGAGGGCGCCGCGCTGTTCGCCGCGCCCATCTCCGCCGCCCTGGGCCTCACGCCCGACGTACCGCCGGGCACGCCCGTGCCGGAGGCCCTGCGCGCGCTGTTCCCGGCCGAAGCGGCGCTGTCCGCCCAGGCCGTCTACGAGGCCCGCCGCGTCGACGGGCGCTACCTGTACTGGTCCGTCGAGGACCCCACCACCCAGCGCCGCTACACGGTGGACAGCGACGAGGATCCGAAGTCCCCCACGGCGGTGCGCGGCTACACCGGCCGCCTGGTCGCCAGTGAGACGAACACCTGGGAGGTCTTCACGTCGCGCGCCGGCTTCACGTCGCTCCAGGACGCGGCCCAGGGAGCGTGGAGCGAGGTGATGCTGCATGGCGCCTACGTGCGGCCGGCGAGCATCCGCTCCATGCAGGACGGCCTCGCGCTGGAGACGCGCTATGGCTACCTGGGAGGGCTCCCCGCGCCGCTGACGGGTGGCACCACCTCCGAGTCCTTCGACACACGCGACGTCCACGGCGTGACGTGGACGACGGAGATGGCCACCACCTTCGCCGCCGCCGTGCCCGCATGGCGCGCCCTGGCGTGGGAGAACGTGCTGACCCCCGTCGCGCAGATGCGCACCCGGGTGTGGCCGAAGGACGGCGCGGACGCCGTGTCCGCGTGCGCCGCCACCACCTACGGCCCCTTCGAGACGGCCGGAGGTTGCACGGTGCTCGACGTGTCCGCCCGCTACGACTGGGGCGGCCCGACGGCTTCGGACGGCGCCCGGTTCCCGTTCGGCGCGGACACCGTCCCTCCGGAATGGTTCATGCGCACGCGCATCCTGACGCGCGACGGTCGGGGCATCGCCACGCTGTCGAAGGACGCATCGGGCGTGGTGCACTCCACGCGGGTGGATGCCACCGGGCAGCTGCCGCTGCTGATGGTGACGAACGCGGACCTGGCCGCGCAGGAGGCCGACGCCTGCGGCTTCGAATCGCAGGAGCCGCTCTCCGCGTGGACCTTCACCGGAGGCGCCGCCGTCACCTCGGAGCGCGCCCACACCGGCGTCCGCTGCGCGTGGCTGCCAGGGGGTGACGCCGCCGTGGAGCGCGCCCCGCTGACGCCCGCCGGCAACGCGCGCACCTACGTCGCTGGCTGCTGGTATGCGCGTCCCCGCAACGCCGCGGCCGGCGCGTCGCCCGTGCTGATCATCACCGTGACCTCGGGAAGCACGGTGGTGGGTGTGCCCGTCCGGATCGCGCTGGAAGACACCTCCGGGCGCTGGACCTGGGGGCAGGCGGCCATCGCGCTGGGCGAGCACCACGCGCGCCTCGCGTCCGACGGCCCGCTCTCCGTCCGGCTGCGCGTCGAGGCAGGCGGCGGCGAGCTGTGGGTGGACGACGTGGGCTTCTACCCGCGCGAGTCCAACATCATGGCGCAGGCCTTCGAGCCGGGGTCGCACAAGCTGACGGCCAACGTGGGCCCCGGAGGCCTGACGTCCCGGGCGGTCTATGGCCCCACCCGGCGCATGGTGGGCCAGGTGCGCGCCAATGGGGCGCTGAAGGGCGTGCAGCTGGAGTTCAGCTCCCGCCAGCGCAACGCCGCCTTCAATCCGGGGGATCCGAACGCCCAGGTGGTCATCCAGGCCACGCGCGACGGCAGCATGCAGACGTTCCGCGACGGCGAGGCGTGGCGTGACGCCTGGACGCCCTCGGCGGAGGGCGCCTGGCGCGCGGACTCGGGCCTGCTGCTGCATGAGGGCACCACCGGCGCGTCGCTCACCGCCACCGCGCCGGAGACGGACGCGTGGGCCCTCTACGTGGAGCCCACCGCGGTGGACGGGGGGCCGGTGCGGCTGTCGCCGGGATTCGGCTTCACGGTGGGCACCGCCGCGAAGCTCTCGTGGGACGGCGGCGGCTGGCGCCTGGACGTGGGCGGGCAGGGTGTCTCGCCCGTGGGCCCGGGCGCCTCCAGCCCGGCCTCGCTGCTGCTGGTGGTGACGGGAGGCCGGCTGCTGTTCTGGACGGACGGCGGCCTGGTGTTCTCCGTGGCGGCGGGCGTGCGCGGAGGCGCGGCGCTCACCTCGGGCACCGGAGCGCTCGGCCTGCGCAACCTGGCGTGGATGGAGGGCCCGGTGATTCAAGCGCGCCTCCAGGACTCCACCGGCGCGGACCGTCAGCTCCAGGCGCTCGGGGGGGACACGTACCTCGTCAACCAGCTCATCGAGGACGCGCTGGGGCGCACCATCGTGAAGACGAAGTCCGTGCCCGGCGACTTCGGCTCGGGCGCGGCGCTGGCCCCGCTCCTCTATCGCACGGGGCTGGTGGACCTGCCGGCCTTCCAGGCCTCGCTCGAGGGCAGCGGCGTCATGGCCGGCGACGCGACGGACTACTGGAATGGCGATGCGGGGCGCTCCGCGGACGGCGGCTACCCGTACTCGCGGCGCCTGCTGGAGGCGTCCCCGTTGGGGCGCACCGTGGAGGTGGGCCTGCCGGGCGCCGCGTGGGCCATCGTCGATCCGTACACCACGCCCGCGGACTCACGGCCCACGTCGAAGGTGCGCTACGCGCCGGACGCGGCGGTGCTGCCGGGGCTGGACCTGCCGGCCACCGACTTCCGCGTCACCACGTTCATCTCTCCCGTGGGGGAGCGGCGGCTGAAGGTGCGTGACGCGAAGGACGCCGCGCTCGCCGTGCTCGTGCCGCTGCCGGACGACTCCACGTATGTCTCCGCCATGGACCTGGGCATGCAGCCCACGGGCACGCGCACGCGCGTCATCCTCCCCGACGGTTGGCGCAACGGCACGGACGCGGCCATCGTGCGCGACTACGACTGCCTGGGCCGGCTGCTGCGCGAGTCCACTCCCGACGCGGGGGAGACGCGCTACGTCCATGACCGGGGCGGGCGCGCGCGCTTCGCCCAGACCGCGGCGGACGCGGCCGAGGGCCGGATCAGCTGGACGACCTACGACGCGATGAGCCGGATGACGGCGCGCGGCCACGTGACGGCCGAATGGAACGAGCCGCTGCTGCTCCAGCGGGCGGAGCTCCCGGGCTGGCCGCTGACGGATCCGGGGGCGGGCGCGGTGACGACGGGCGTGTGGCGCTACGACGGCGACGGCTGGGACGCGCTGGCGCTGGGACAGCTGGTGGGCTCCCGCTCCCAGGACACGGGCGCGCCCGCGACCGTGGACTCCTCGTACCGCTGGACGGCGCTGGGCCAGCCTGAGTCACGCACCCTGCGCGTGACGTGGGACGACGGTGAGGAGGCCGCGCCGCTGGAGGTGACGTTCGGCTACGACAACACGAACGCGCTGGTGCGGCTGGGCCTGCCGCGGGAGCTGTTCCCCCAGCCCGGGCCGCTGCGGTACGGCCGCGACGTCCAGGGCAACATCACCTCCATCCACGACGAGGCGGGCACGGAGCTGGCCTCGTTCGGGTGGGATGCGATGGCGCGCGTCCGGGCGGGCCGCTCCGGCCCCGTGAGCTGGGAGATGGCCTACGACTCGCCGGGCCACCTGCTGCAATCCACCGCCTCCGCCGGGACCACCGCCACGCAGGCGTACACCTTCGCGCCCGACAGCAACGTGCGCGGCACCAGCGCGGTGCTCGGCACGCAGCGGGAGCAGTTCGCCTATGGCTATGACGGGCTGGGCCGCATCACCACCTCCCAGACGGTGGAGGGCACCGACGCCGCCGAGCGCTTCCAGTACGAGGAGGACCTCAACGGCAACATCCACGAGCTCTCCGGCGCGAGGCTGTCATACGTGCCGGGAGGCAACCGGCTGGACACGGTGGCGTGGCCGGACGGCAGCGAGACGGCGTTCACCTGGCGGGCCGACGGCACGGTGTCGTCGCGCCGCACCCGTGGCACCGGACCGGTGGACCTGGACTTCACCTATGCGCCCGGCATGGCGCTGCCCCGCGGTATCCAGATCCGCCCCGGCGCCAGCGACGCGAGCACCGTCGAGTACGCCTACGACGCCGACGGCGTTCGCGTGGCCACCCGCGTGCGCGGCCCCGGTGGCGAGGAGCGCGAGGTGCGCTTCCCCGGTGAGAACCAGCCGCTGTTCGTGACGGGCGGGAAGAGCGGCACCGTGCTGTACGTGCCGGGCCCCACGGGCTGCCCGCTGGTGTACCGCGACGGCGTCCGCTACCACGCCTCGAGTGACCGGCTGCGCTCCACGCGCGCGCTGTTCGACGCAGAGGGCACGCTGGTGGAGGGCTTCGGCTACACCGCCTTCGGCGCGACGCGGGAGTCGACGGGCGCCGCGCCGTGGATGCGCCTGCGCTTCTCCGGCGCCGAGTACGACGTGGAGACGGGCCTCTACAACCTCAACGCCCGCCTCATGGATCCGGTGCTGGGCCGCTTCTACGCGCCGGACCCGGCCGACGAGTTCCCCAGCCCCTACACCTACGCGGGCAACCACCCGACCACGCGGGTGGACCGCACGGGCGCCATCTCGGACGGCGTCCGCACGATGGTCGTCGTGTTCTCTGGCGCCGTCTCCGTCGCGGGGTCCGTGGCGGGGATGGTCCTCGACGTGACGACGATGGGGCGGACGGCGGGGCTGTCGGCGCTCGCGAGCATGGTCTCCGCGGCCGGCTGGAGCGGCATGACCTATGCGCTGACCGCCGACGACTTCAGCTGGGGGGAGTTCACCGGCACGGTGATCGTGGGCGGAGTGAGCGGCTTCATCCGCGGAGGCATCTCCGGCGGCATCCAGGGACGCGCCAGGGCGGGCCGCGAGGAGAAGGTGCGGGGCTTCCCGCAGCAGGTCGCCAGTCTGGCCGATGACGCGGCGGGGCCAGGCGCCTCGCGCTCGACGAAGGCGAAGAAGGGGATGTCCGAGGCCACCTACCGGGAGCAGCTGCAGAAGAAGCTCAACCCCGCCGAGGACGCGTGGCAGCAATTCATGGTGGCCCTGCCGCACAGCGCGCTGGGCAACACCATCGGCTACACCGTCGCCGGACTGGTTTCCATCCCGCTGACCAACCTGGTGACGCTCGTCGTCTACGGCGAGAACGAGTTCGGGACGGATTGGAAGGACGCCCTCAACGTCGTCCTGGACGGGGCCTGGGGGCTGACCGTGGGCGTGGGCGGGACGTACCTCGGCTACCTCAAGAATCGCTACCAGCTCAAGGAGCGGGTGACGCGCAATCTCGAATCCGCGGTCAGGGCGATGCAGGGCGGACTGACCGGCCCGAGCGTGATGGGCAGCTCGAGCGCCATGGACTTCGGTCCGTCCGGCCGGCTCGTCGTCGGCGCCTTTGGAGTTTCCTGAGAAGAGGGGAGAGTCAATGCGAATCTGCGTGAAGACCGCGGTGATGCCCAAGAACAAGACCTGGGCATCACCCATGAAGGTGGACTTCAGTGACGACCTGCTGCCGGGTGAGCGCGTGCTCGGGGCGATGGCGGGGCTGAGCTACTTCCGGCTGTACTACGCCGACAATGGCTCCACCTCCGAGTCGGTGGGGCAGGCCAGCGTGACGCTGGTGCCGAACCTCACCGAGGACGCCGTCCACGTGGCGGCGTCACTGGTGATGACCAACTACAATGGCGCGGAGGCGGCCTGCTCCACGGACGGCAGCGGGCACGACAGCTTCGTGCGCATCACCGTGGTCGCCGTGCTCGGGCTGATGAACCCCTCGTACCAGGCGGTGGCGGGCAACCTCTACGGGCTCTCCGGGCAGTGGGGAGAGGCCATCCCCATCGCCTCCGCGTCGGCGGAGGCCCGCGCGTTCCTCGCCGGCTTCTACATCGCGGGCAGCAGCGCGAAGGAGGTGAGCAGCCTGTCCTTCACCACCTCCGTGGAGAAGCCCGGAGGCGCCCAGGCGAAGGTGAGCGGGAAGGCGACGCAGAGCGGCGGCGAGGAGCGGACGGGGACGGCGGACGTGGCCTTCCTGTCCACCGACGGGGTGTCGTACTACCGGGTCCTCTCCATCGACACGTCGTCCAGCAAGTGGACGGAGGTCGACGACGAGCGCGACGGCGTGACGTGCGCCTTCAGCGTGACGCCCACCCTGAACGCGGGCGAGACGGTGCGCCGGGCCGGCGTGCTCCTGCAGAACGTGAACATCAACTTCGAGCGGGACAAGACGAGCGACCTGGAGCTGTTCGAGGCGGGCGTCACGAGCGACACGCTGAGCATCTCGAATGGGAAGACCATCTCCGGAAAGCTCATCCTGAACATCTTCAACTCGCGCGTGGGAGACGACTACGGCATCGCGCCGCCCCCCACGAGCAACCTGACCGCGTTCGTCATCGCCGAAATCGCAAGGCCGCTGCCTGGAGGTGCGTCATGAGCTGGGAATTCAGTCGCAAGGAAGTGGTGTCCGGGGACACGGCGACGTTCGACTTCTCGGGCGACGTGGGGCTCGCGCTGTATGGCATTTCGCGCTTCGACATCAACTTCGCCACCAGCGCTTCAGGCGGAAACCTGGGGGGCTCCTCCATCTCCGGGTTCGGCGTGAAGCTGACGCGGGAGAACGCGGGGGAGGACAGCAAGCGGCAGGTCAAGGTGAAGGCGGAGGTGACGGGCACGCCGCTGTCGTCCGCCAGGGTGTGGATCACCGTCATCGCCTGGGTCGGAGGCGAGTCCAGCACGCGCTATGTCGTCAGCGGCGAGGAGCTGGCGACGGGACAGATGTCCAGGCCCGAGGCCGTGGTGTCCCTGCCGGAGTTCTCCGCCGCGGTGCTGTCGGGCTTCAAGCTCGACTTCGCCTCGGGCAGCCACAAAGTCAGCGGCGTGGGCGCGTCGGCGGGCATCTCGGCGTCCATCACCGCCCCGGGCAGCGCCTACGTCACGGGCGCCGGGACGCTGACGGGCAAGGGCGCCTCCAACTGCACGGTGAGCCCGTCGGGCCTCGTGCTGGGAGAGGCCCAGGAGAAGTCGTGGTTCGGGATGGTCTCCGACGAGTCGACCTACACCGTCAATGACATCAACTGGGGGAAGACGAAGCTGCGGGTGGAGACGGGCGCGTCGGTGGAGCTGAAGCATGCCGCGGTGCTGCTCCAGTCGTTCTTCGGGCGCTTCAGCGCGACGAACATGGGCCCCACGCCGCTCAGCTCGGTGACCTTTGGCGCGAGCGAACCGGTGGTGGTTGCGGACCCGGCCGGCGTCTTCGAGTTCGATTCCACCCGGTGGCTGGCCGACTGCACCACCATCGTGAACACGGGCAAGGCGATCTGGACGGAGGCGCAGACGTACTCGGCCGTCTACGTCTGGGCCGCGCTGGGCTGAGGCCGTGACATGAACAGGCTCAAGCCGAGCCGTGGGGCCAGGAACCGCGCGACGAGCTGTCCCTTGACGCTGTTGCCCGCCGCGTCGAGCAGCGGGGCGAAGGTGCCCAGCCCGCCCTTTCCCGGCGCGACGGCGACGATGCCGCCGCCAATGCCACTCTTGCCCGGGACCCCCACGTCGTAGAGCCAGTCCCCGGAGGTCTCATACATCCCCGCCGTGGCCATCACCGCGAGCGTGTGATGACAGACCTCCTCGTCGACGACCCGCGTGCCGGTGAGCGGGTTGACGCCCCCGTCCGCCAGGGTTGCTCCCATCACGGCGAGCTCCCTGGCGGTCACCGCCAATGAACACTGGCGGGTGTAGAGCTCCGTCGTCAGGAGCGGATCCGCCTCCAGGCGGCCCAGACCGTGGAGCAGGAAGGCGAGCCCCTGGTTGCGCTGGTGGGTCTGCCTCGCGGAGGCATACACCTCTTCGTCGAGCGCGAGCGGGCGCCCGGCGAAGCGCGACAGCCCCTCATGGATGAACCGCCACCGGGCCTCGGGACTGCTGCCTGGAACGAGGCCCGTGGTCGCCAGCGCTCCCGGGTTCACCATGGGGTTGGTCCGTCCGTCCGGGCTCAGGTCGATGGCCATGGCCGAATTGAACGGCAGGCCCGTGCCATTGACCCCCAGCTTGCGTCGGGCCACTTCAGGTCCCAACGCCTGACAGACGAGGGCGAAGAGGAACGGCTTGGAGACGCTCATGATGGAGAAGGGATGGTCCACGTCCCCGGCCCCGTGGCTGCTGCCGTTGATGCCCACCACGCACGCGCCGAAGAGCCGGGGATCCACCCGCGCCAGCGCCGGGTAGACCTGCGAGCACTGTCCCTCCGTGTTCCCCTGGTGGCGTTGGTAGGCCTCGTCCACCAGCGCCCGGACCCGCTCCGCGGAGGGGAGCTGTCCGGTGGAGATGAAGGGGGGCTCGCCTGTCGTGTCCATGCGTGAAGGTTCGTCGCGCATCAATGGCTGGCAATGCCGCACGGCCGCGCGGCCCCGGGCACGTGTGTCTGTCCATCCATCAAACCCGGCCCGGCACTGCGCAGGCAGCCGTGGGAGCGGCTGAATCCCGCGGCAGGCCTGTGCCGGCGGAGTGTGCGGCACCGGTCCTCCCGCTGAGGGTAGCGACGACCGGCTTGTTCGCCGGTGCGTCGAGTGGCGGCCCGGCGCGCAGCCTCATCTCGCGCTCGCATCCGCCTGCCCCGTGAACGCTTACGAATCATCTGGGTGTACCTCTACTTTGTGGGGGCCTTGTACTTCGAGACTCGGGGAGATGAAGGATGGCCAGGGTTCTCATTGTTCTCGACGGCGGTTTCCGGTTCTCTGAAGCGACGGGCACTCCAGACTTCACCTTTACGACGCTGGTCGATGCGCTGGTTGGCGTCGGCCATCAAGTCACCAAGGCGCATCGCCAGATGGACGGCAGCGCCAACATTTCGAAGTTCAACTTCGAGACGAGCGCCAACCTGCTCGATTATGACGTCATCTGGTTGATCGGCTACGAAGGACGAAACAGCATCACTTCGAGTGGGAGTAGCAACCTTGGAATAGGGGACATCGAGGTTGCTGCGATCAGCCGCTTCATGGCGGCGGGGGGCGGCGTATTCGCGACTGGCGACCATGACAGCATCGGCGCCGAGATGTCCGGCCGCATCCCCCGGGTACGCGCGATGCGCAGTTGGTACGGCGCGAACGACCCCGCCTCGCCGATGCCGACCCCCTTCCCACGCAACTTCCCCTCCATCACCGGCGCCCGGGCCGACACGACCCAGCGCAACCCGGCAGGTGATTATGGCGCCGACACCACTTTCGTGTGGTCCGAGAACCAGTCGGACTCGGTTCCACAGCCGATCACGCCGAAGACGTCGCCGGCCCATCCCATCCTCCGGCGCCACGGAAGTGACATCACCCTCTATCCAGACCATATGCACGAGGGGAGCACGCTCGGAGAGGTGCTTGGCTATGACTACGCGCTGTCGCTGTCGTTCGCTGGGGAGTCGTTCACCGAGTTCCCGGCAATCGCGGGCCACCGCGAGACGCCGAAGGTCATCGCGACCGGCAAGACCGTCCCTTACGCTTCGCGCAGCGTCAACGGCGGCGGATTTGTCGGGAACAATAGTGAGGCTTCAGGCCCCAAAGAGGTCAACACACTTAGCGTCTATGACGGGCGCGAAGCCGGGGTCGGCCGGATTGTCACCGGCGCAACCTTCCACCACTATGTCGACATCAACCTGACTGGCGACAGCAGTGTCAACACGCCGGCAAAGCTGGTCAGTGCCGGTCCCGACGCGGCGAAGGGACATGGTTTCGCCCATCCTGGCGCGGAAGCGACGTTCGACGCCATCAAGGCGGTGTTCGTCAACATCACCCATTGGCTTGCACGGCCTCGCCCGGCGATCCAGCTGATCCTCGAACGCAGCACCTTCAGCCAGGCTGAGGCAGCCGCCAACCCCCAGTTCGACGGCGCGATCCTCGTCACGGTCGACGGGCTCAAACCGAACCAGTTCCCCAACGGTGGCATCACCAGCCTCTCGCCAACATCGGCACAGTTGGTGAGCTGGGCCCCATCGTTAACGCCGACCGATCCGACCGGCCTCACCCTCCAGCCGACCGGCATCTCCAGCGACGATCCCATGCTTGCGGACCGGCTCCAGCGGATCACCTTCACCTATCAGGTGCAGGTGAACGGCCCGGCCTTCGGCTTCGGCGGTAACTCTCGTAACATTCGCGTCGATGCGTCGCTGAGTTCCCCGGCCGTCTCCAATCCTTTGACCAACTCGGCCGGGATCCAGCTGAACAAGTCGGCCAACCCCTTCATGCTCGATCTCGCCAACAACAACACGACGCCGTGGCTCAGCTCGGACGTGCGGGTGTTCCGGGTCGTCGCCGGGGCGCCGGGGTCGGGACTGATCGACAATGCCTCGCGCGAGCAGGCGCTCGACTTTCTCCGCAGCCTCGTTTCGGGGATGACGGTCGCCCAGTTCGAAAGTATCAACATGAACCAGGCCGGCTCCGCGCTGAGCCCGTTCGCGACAACGACCGGGGTTCCGCATCGAAGGGTCTACAATTTCGCGGTCGCACGGGTCCGGATGCCTGCAGCTGGCGCGTCGGCGAACGATGTCCGCGTCTTCTTCCGCATCTTCACGTCACAGACGACGGCCGCCCTGTCCTATATCGAATCGCCCCCCGGGACCCCCATCGAAGGATACAGGCGCACGGCGGGTCCCGCCCCAATCGCTCTTCCCGGCACGAACGCTTCGGGCAATGAGTGGCTCTCCTTTCCCATGTTCTCGGAGGAACGCACGACCCCGCCGGAAAAACAGACCGATCCCGATAATCTGAAGGGCGGCCTCGCTGCGGGGGCCTCCACCTTCTTCGGAGCGCTGATCGACAACAACCTGGAGGACGCCTATCTACCGCCGACCCCCACTTCGACGGCTGCGCCAGTCGACCTGCCGACGTTGATGATGGGCGAGCATCAGTGCATCGTCGCGCAGATCGAGTACGCCGGAACCCCGATTCCTGGCGGAGCGACGCCCTTTACCTCGGACAAGCTGTCCCAGCGCAACATCGCATTCAGCGCGGTCGCCAATCCTGGTCTCGACGCGTCCCGCGTGGCGCTTCACACGTTCGAGATAGAGGCGAACGCGCGACCGGTTGCCGGCGGCTTCCCGCCCGACGAGCTGCTCCTCGACTGGCTTGGCGAGCCGCCTGTGGGGACCGAGGTACGCATTTTCGTCCCTGATTGGAACGCACACGACGTCGTCGAACTGGCCGATCGTACCTACCTGCGCCACGAGATCCGCGCGCTCGACGCGAATACGGTCGCCGTCCCTGGTGGCGGAGTCCGCTACATCCCGATTCCGCGCAGCGACACGCGGCCGACCGGCGTGCTCAGCGCCCATCTCCCGCTCGGGGTCAAGAAAGGGCAGCGCTTCGACCTTTGCATTCGCCACGTGACGATACGCAGGCGTCAGGTTGGAGCCGAGCAACCCAAGGCCACGATCATTTCGTCCGAAGAGGCGGCGCGCCTTCTTCAGGGGCGCGACGGCAAGGTCGCCAGCGCCAGGCGCGGAGCCAGGCAGAAGGCCGCGGTTCTCCCTCGCGGGGCGTTCGATATCGGCGAGAACAGGGTCTTGGTGACGGATCTGAGGCTGCTTGACGCCGAAGGCGCTCATGCCGTGCTCATTGAGCATCCGGACCCGAAAGCCATCGCGGAGGTGCGGCGGGAGGCGGGTGGCTGGCGCGAGATGATCGGCGCATTCCAGCTCGGCATCCCGGTGACGACCAAGGCCGACATGCTGGCCCACCACCTCCGGCTGCTGTCGGTGTTCCGTTGGCGGGCTGAGGCGCTGCGGCCGAACAACCGCTGGTACAAGACTTTGGCCCGTTACGTTGAGCTTGTCGCGGACAAGGTCCGCGCCCTCGGCGGCGATCCGTTCATCGTGCCCGCGACGCCCGACGGAGCAAGCCCGCTGCCTGGCACCGAATACGAGAAGCCCGGGATCACCGAAGACGACTGGCCTGGTGAGGCCGAGGGCCTCGCGCCCCCCGAGACCGTGAAGCCGGGCATCTTCACCGGCAAGGTGAGCGGCCTGCTGTTCGACCATTTCGGCGACTTCGAGGGGTTCACCTTGGAATCCCATGACGGCTCACATCAGCGCCTCTTCAGCCGCGAAGCCGCGATCCACGACCTCGCGAAGGCCGCCTGGATTGAGCGGAATGTGATGAGCGTCATGACGGTGTCCGCGCACAACCGTCGCGTGCGCCGGATATTGCTCAGGGGATGCGTCGATTAGCACTCCTGCGGCCCGCGCCCACGCCGCGCCGGTCATCCCGATGTGTGTGAGCCTGGCAGCCCGCGAACACTCCCAACATCGTGGGCGTCAGCATCCGGTCCATGAACATCCTTTCTGAGGTGGCATTGCTCTGAGGAGAAGAGCGCCAGCTTGCCGGAAGCTGCCGCGAAGAATTCCACACGGCCGCGCGGGCGTGGAGCAGCAGGCATGGTAGGACTTGCTGGAGGACACAGGCGGGTGGTGGCATAGTGGTCTGCCTCGACAAGAATGAGGAGGCATGGATGCCGCCGGTGCAGGCGAAGTCTCGTCAGGAACGATTGCTGGGCGCCATCCAGCTCTCGACGATGGAGGGGGTGGAGATAGGACCGCTCGCCAACCCGATCGTCACGCGCGACGCCGGGCGGATCCTCTATGCCGACCACGCGAGCACCGAGGCGCTCCGGCGCAAGTACGAGGGACACGGTTGGGATACCGCGACCATCGTGGACGTGGACCTGGACCTCTCGTCTCGAACGCTGTCCGGTGCGCTGGGCGACCGGCGGGTGGACTTCGTGCTCGCGAGCCACGTCATCGAGCACGTGCCGGACCCCGTGAGCTGGCTGGGGGACCTGCGCCAGGCACTGCGTCCCGGCGGCATCATCTCGCTGGCCATCCCGGACAAGCGCTTCTGCTTCGATGCGAAGCGCCCGGTGAGCACCCCCGGGGAGCTGGTGGACGCCTTCCTGTCGCGCCGCACCACCCCCACCGTGAAGCAGGTCTTCGACTTCTGGGCCTGCTACTGCCAGGTGGACACGCAGGCCATGTGGAACTGCGACATCGACGCGGAGGGCCTCCCGTACTCCGGCACGCTCCAGAACGCGCTGCAGAAGTCCCAGGAAGCGCTGGCGTCCGCCGGCTACACGGACGTGCACTGCTGGGTCTTCACTCCGCGCTCCTTCCTGGAGGCCGCGGCCGCACTGGCGGAGCTGGGAATGTTCCCGTTCCAGCTCGCGGACTTCGCGTCGACCCCTCCAGGGGATCTGGAGTTCTTCGTCAGCCTGAGGTGCGTCGAGGACGAGGAGAGCGAGCAGGAGCGGACCCTCCGTGCGCAGTCGCTGCGTGCCGCGGCGCTCGAAGCGGCATCAGCACCTGGCCCCTCGCGGCCTCCGCCTCCGGAACCCCCACCGCCCCCTGAACC
>NZ_RAVY01000112.1:0-32629 GCF_003611625.1 Corallococcus sp. CA054B | reverse complement strand
GACTTCCTCCCACGCGCCCTCTCCGGGTCCGAGCAACGGCTCCTGCGCCGCCAGCAGCCGCGTGACGACGTGACAGCAGTGGGAGACAGCAGCAGGGAGGGCGCTGTTGGGGGCGGGGCCCGGAGCGCTGCATTGACGCGTCAAGCAGTCCTCGACGCCACGGACGAGGTGAAGGGCTCACTGCGCGGCGTCGAGGCCGCGTTCACCAGGCTGGCGGCCCGTCCTCCAGACCCCTGGGGCTGGAGCCTCACCGGCGTCTTCACGCGCTATCTCGACCAGGGCTCCAAGCAGGTGACGTGGCTTCATGGCGCGCTGGGGAGCGCCACCGCGTTGACGGAGGCGGCCTCGGAAGTCGGCGACACGGACATGGCGCTGGGCGTTCTGCGTCTGGCGGGGCCGAAACTCCAGGCGGCCCAATTTGGAACCCTTCTGCTGGCCACGTGGGTGGATTTCCTGCACCTCGCGGACGCCGTGCTCCGTAACTGCCCCATGTGCAGCGTCGAGAAGCTCTTTACTGACATGCATCGGGTGCAGGGACTGATGGAACCCACGCTGACGGACCTCGCCTCACTGGACCCGGCGCGGGTCGAGGCGGCGACAATCGCGATGCCCGAGTTGATGGGGAAGCTGACCCATGAGTTCGACACGCTCCATCAAGAGACCCGCGCGACCATGAAGCTCGGCGGGCAGATCATCGCGGCGATGCAAGCGGTGGAGATGGTCACGATGATCTCCACGATGAAGATGGCCATGCCACGCGTGCCGCCCTCGGCCCCCGCGACACTGGGCGTGGGCCTCGTGATGAGTTCGGGTGGCGTCATGGTGGGCTCGCGGCTGATTGTCTCCGCCGAGTGGGTGGAGATGATGCGAAGGCTCGTGCAGGCGGGCGTCATCTCCGTTCCCGCCGTCAGCGCGGCCGTCCTCATTCAAGGCGGACAGGTCACGATGGCCCAGGCCCGTGAGCTACCCAAAGGCGTGCGCGAAGCGCTGGGGGACAGCCCCGAAGTGCGCGGCATGCAGGTGACGGGCAGAGCGGGGGCGGGCATGTCGGACGCCCCGAAGCACCACGTGCTGCCGCGAGAGCACCGCGAGTGGTTCGAGCAGCGCGGCTTCAAGGGCGACATGGACATCGACCAGTTCTGCGTGAGGCTGGAGCAGGCCCACCACGAGGCAATTCACGGTGGGGGAAACTGGAAGCTGGGGCGCATGTGGCCCGGTGAGTGGAACCGGATGATCATGGAGGCGCTGCGCGAGGCTGAGGTTGAAGCTGGACGCATGTTGATGCGGAACGAGGTTCTGAACATTGTCGCATCTCGTATGAAGCGTTACGACATCCCAACGAGTTTCATTCAAGGGGGACCGCGATGACCGACGGACGTTCGTGGCAGGGCAACTGGAAGGCCCGCCTGTATGAGCGCGTCCGCGAGCGCGGTTACGATTCGCTCACCGCATTTGCCGAGGCTCACCCCGCCGTTCCACTGAACCAACTCGCTGAAGAACTTGGCAAGGACGACATCGCTGGGGTGCAGGTGTTGGGCGGATTGCATGCCGAGGCGGAGCAGCGCAATCAGGTCACACGTTTTGTACGCGACGTGCTTGTGCGAGAGCTATCCGAGAGCCTCCCCCATGGCTGGCCCTCCGTGATGGACGACGAGTCCCGTTTCCAGGTGGCCAAGGCGCTCGGCTGCTGGTCCGCCGACACTCCGGACACTCACAAGGAGCGGGTCAGGCAGGCCAGGGCTGCACTCCGCGCGACCCCACCCCCTGCTGGATGGCGCCCGCTTGGCCCCGACGACGAGCTTCTTCGGACACTCCTCCCCGACGAGGAAGCCTGACCGGAAGCGGCGACCAGTCGATCCAACGAGTGACGTTTATCTGGGGTGTAGCCCTCGCTTGCGTACTGGGCGGATTGAAGCCGCCAGCCAGCACGTTCGGCGCCACCGGCAGGCCATGCTTGGAGTCCGTGGTGTGCACGAGTCTCCTGCGCCGCCGAGCCCGAAGTCCGGCCTCGCGCATCAGCCGAGCCACGCAGTGCCGGCCCACGGGCTATCCCTGGGCCTTCATCTCGGCGCGCACGCGCGGGCTGCCGTAGGTGCGGCGGCTGTCCTGGTGCACCTGACGGATTCGCTCCACCAGCGCCGTGTTCGTCTTCTGGCGTGCCGACGCTCCCCGCCCCTCCCAGGCGTAGTAGCCCGCCCGGGATACCTCCAGGACACTACACAGCAGCGCTACCGGATAGTGCGCCTTCTCATCCTGGATGGCCGCGAACCTCACGTGCTCTCCCTGGCAAAGAAGGCTGCGGCGGTGAGGCGTCGCGTGTGCAACAGTGTGGGCAGCCAGTGGAGTTCAGGGACGGGCAGGTGGAGCGATAGTCCATCGCATCTGGCCCTGCGGGGGATTAAGCCTGGGGACCCGGCTCCCCGGGTGGGACCCTCCAGGACCTCATGCCCAGCACGACCCGTCACGACCCCGCGCCATCCCCTTCGTTGAGCGCGGTGGGACGCGCGCTCCCTCCGCACTACGCCAGCCAGGAGCAGCTCATCGCGGCGCTGCGCGACCTGTGGGCGACGAAGCACTTCAACCTGGAGCGGCTGGAGGACCTGCACCGCAACGTGCAGGTGGGCGGCCGGCACCTGGCGCTGCCGCTGGAGGAGTACCCGTCGCTCGCGACGTTCCAGCAGCGCAACGACGCGTGGATCCGCGTGGCCACGGAGCTGTCGGAGAAGGTGGCGCGCGAGGCGCTGTCGCGCGCGGGGCTCACGCCGAAGGACGTGGACCACGTCTTCTTCGTCACGGTGACGGGCATCGCCACGCCCAGCGTGGACGCGCGGCTGGTCAACCGGATGGGGCTGCGCGAGGACGTGAAGCGCACGCCCATCTTCGGCCTGGGCTGCGTGGCGGGCGCGGCGGGCCTGGCGCGAGCGTCGGACTACCTGCGCGCGTTCCCCAAGCAGACGGCGCTGCTCATCGCCACGGAGCTGTGCTCGCTCACGCTCCAGCGTGAAGACCTGTCCATCCCCAACATCATCGCCTCCGGCCTCTTCGGTGACGGCGCGGCGTGCGTGGTGCTGCGGGGCGCGGAGGCCCCGGTCTCCGGAGCCTCGACGGGGCCGCGCGTGGTGGGCTCACGGTCGGTGTTCTACCCGGACACCGAACGGGTGATGGGCTGGGACGTGGTGGACACGGGCTTCAAGGTGGTGCTGTCCGCGAAGGTGCCGCAGCTGGTGAAGGAGCACATCCGGGGCAACGTGGAGGGCTTCCTCGCGGAGCACGGGCTGGACCGCAAGGACGTGAAGCACTGGGTGGCGCACACCGGCGGGCCCAAGGTGCTGGAGGGCTTCGAGTCCGCGCTGGAGCTTGCGCCCGGCGCGCTGGAGCGCTCTTGGAAGTCGCTGCGGCAGGTGGGCAACCTGTCCAGCGCGTCGGTGCTCTTCGTGCTGGGGGAGACGCTGGAGGAGGCGGACGCGAAGCCGGGCGACTGGGGTGTGGTGATGGCCATGGGTCCGGGCTTCTGCGCGGAGATGGTGCTGGTGCGATGGTGACCGGCACCCAGGCGTTGTTCGCGGGCTTCATGGGGCTGCTCATCGCGGAGCGGCTGTTGGAGCTGGTGCTCTCCAAGCGCAACGCGGCGCGGGCCTTCGCGCGGGGCGGGGTGGAGACGGGGCAGGGGCACTACCGGTTCATGGTCGTGTTCCACACGCTGTTCCTCGTCGCGTGCGTCGCGGAGGTGTTCGGCCTCCAGCGGCCCTTCTGGGGCGCGTGGAGCTGGGCGGCGCTGGCGGGCTCGGGGGTGGCGCAGGGGCTGCGGTACTGGGCCATCGGGACGCTGGGGGACCGGTGGAACTCGCGCATCATCGTGGTGCCGGGGCTGGCGCCGGTGACGGGCGGGCCGTACCGGTTCCTGCGGCATCCGAACTACGTGGCGGTGGTGTTGGAGTTGTTCTGCGTGCCGCTCATCCACGGGGCGTGGGTGACGGCGGTCGTCTTCACGGTGGGCAACGCGGCGCTGCTCTACGTGCGCATCCGCGCGGAGGAGGCGGCGCTCGGGGCGATGTACTCCGAGGCCTTCGCCCACCGTCCCCGCTTCATTCCGGAGGTTCGCCGTGGCTGACATCGTGACGGAGGCGGTGGCGGAGATCCGCCGCATCGCCCGGGAGGAGCTGGAGTTCGAGGGCGCGGTGGAGCCCTCGCACGACCTGCTCCGGGACCTGCAACTGGACAGCCTGGGGCTGACGGTGCTGGCGGTGGGGCTGGAGAACCGCTTCCGGGTGCTGCTGTCGGAGGAGGACGCGCAGGGCGTGCGGACGGTGGAGGACCTGGCGCGGCTGGTGGCGGCGCGGGTCGAGGCCGCGAAGCCGGACGTGGGAGCGCACCCGTGAAGGGGCCGCCCCTGCCGGCGCTGAAGCACGCCACGGTGAACGCGATGCTGAAGGCGACGTCGCACACGTCGCTGGGGCTGGTGTTCGTGGACGCCTCCGAGCACGAGACGTCCCTGCCGTGGGCCCAGGTCTACCGGCGGGCGAAGCGCGCGGCGGCGGGGCTGGCGCGGATGGGCGTGCGTCCGGGAGACCGGGTGGCGCTGCTGTTGCCCACGTCACCTGCGTTCATGGATGCGTACTTCGGCGCGCTGCTGGCGGGCGCGGTGCCGGTGCCGCTGTATCCGCCGGTGCGGCTGGGGCGGCTGGACGAGTACCACCGCTCGACGGCGCGCATGCTCCAGCTGACGGGCGCGGTGGTGGTGCTGACGGACACGCGCGTGCGGCTGCTCCTGGGCCCGAGCATGGCGCAGGCGCGGCCCAGGCTGGGCTGTCACACGGTGGACGCGGTGCTGCACGGCGACGAGGACCTGGAGGTGGAGGTGTCCCCCGACGCGCTGGGGCTCATCCAGTTCTCCTCGGGTTCCACGGTGGAGCCGAAGCCGGTGGCGCTGACGCACGGGGCGCTGGTGGCGCAGGTGGCGGCGCTGGAGGCGGCGATGCCGGTGGTGCCGGGCGTGACGCCGGTGGGCGTGAGCTGGTTGCCACTGTACCACGACATGGGGCTCATCGGCTGTGTGCTCTCGGCGCTGTACTACCCGGGCAGCCTGGTGCTGATTCCGCCGGAGACGTTCCTGGTGAAGCCGGCGCTGTGGCTGCGAGCGCTGTCGAGGCACCGGGGCTTCGTGTCGCCCGCGCCGAACTTCGCCTATGGGTTGTGTTTGAAGCGGGTGAAGGACGCGGACCTGCAGGGCGTGGACCTGTCCGGGTGGTTGCACGCGCTCAACGGCGCGGAGCCGGTGTCCGCGGACACGCTGCGCCGCTTCGCGGAGCGGTTCGAGAAGTGGGGCTTCTCCGCCCGGGCGCTGCGGCCGGTGTATGGCTTGTCGGAGGCGTCGCTGGCGGTGACGTTCCCACCGGCGGGCCGGGGGCCGCGCGAGCTGGGCGTGGATGCGGACGTGCTGGCGCGTGAAGGGCAGGCGCGTGAAGGGACGCGCACGCTGGTGAGCGTGGGCGCGCCGGTCGCGGGCTTCGAGGTGCAGGTGCGAGGCGAGGACGGCGCGGTGTTGCCGGAGCGCCAGGTGGGGCGCGTGTTCGCGAAGGGGCCGTCGGTGATGCGCGGCTACTTCGAGGACGCGGAGGCGACGTCGCGGGCGTTGGTGGAGGAGGGCTGGCTGGACACGGGAGACCTGGGCTTCAGCGCGGACGGGGAGCTGTACCTGACGGGGCGCGCGAAGGACCTGGTCATCATCCGGGGCGCGAACCACGCGCCGCAGGCCTTCGAGGATCCGCTGCTCAAGGTGGACGGCGTGCGCACGGGCTGCGCGGTGGCGCTGGGCTTCACGCCCGAGGGCGGCCAGGACGAAGCGTTGCTCATCCTGGCCGAGCGCGCGGAGCGGGGCGCGGACGTGGCCTCGGTGGAGGCGGACATCCGCGCGGCGGTGGTGGAGGCCACGGGCGTGCAGCCGCACACGGTGCGACTGCTGGAGCCGGGTACACTGCCGCGCACGTCCAGCGGCAAGCTGCGAAGGAGTGAGGCGCTGCGGCGCTACCTGGCCGGAGAGCTGACGGCGCCGAAGAAGGTGGGCGCGGTGGGGCTCGCGGTGGAGATGGCGAAGAGCGCGCTGGCGATGGTGCGCGCGGAGCACGACTCGTGATGTGGCTGGACACGTGAAGCAGCATGACGTGGTCGTGGTGGGCGGAGGTCCTGCTGGGCTCGCGGTGGCCATCACTGCGGCCCGGCGTGGGCTGGACACAGTGGTGGTGGAGCGTGCATCCACCCCCGTGGACAAGGCGTGCGGTGAAGGCCTGATGCCCTCCGGCCTCGCGGCGCTGGAACGGCTGGGCGCACTCGCGCACCTGGACCGGAGCGACAGCTCGCCCTTCGTCGGGATCCGCTACGTGCAGGAGGACGGCAGCACGGCGGAAGGAAAACTCCCCGCGCCTGGTGGACTGGGAGTCCGCAGGCTGGCCCTGTCCCATGCGCTGGCGGCCCGCGCGCGCGAAGTAGGCGTGGACCTGCGCGAGCACACGCACGTCGTGTCGCACGTGCGCACGCCGGACGGGGTGACGCTGGAGACGCCCGTGGGCCGCGTGTCCGCGCGCTTCCTGGTCGCGGCGGACGGCTTGAACTCACCGCTGCGCAAGGCCGAGGGCCTGGAGGTGCAACAGGACGTGCCCCGGCGATACGGACTGCGGCGCCACTTCCGGCGCGTGCCGTGGACACCCTACGTGGAAGTGCATTTCGCCTCCGGCGTCGAGGCCTACGTGACGCCCGCCGGAGCGGAGCGCGTGGGCATTGCGTTCCTGTGGGAGGACGGCACGGTGCCGGGCCGCGTGGGTTTCGACTCGATGCTGGAGCGCTTCCCCCGGCTGGCGGAGAAGCTCACCGGCGCGGAGCCGGACTCCCAGCCCCGTGGCGCCGGACCCCTGGCCCGCGTGGCCCGCACGCGCATCGCGGATCGCTTCGCCCTCGTCGGTGATGCTGCGGGCTACGTGGACGCGCTGACCGGCGAAGGACTCACGCTCGCCTTCGCCTGCGCGGAGTCCCTGGGCGCGCTGCTCCCGGACGCCCTGGTGAAGGGCGCGGGCCACGACACGCTGCTGCCCTACGAGCGCACCTTCCAGCAGGTGTTCCGCAAGTACGCCTGGACCACGCACGGCCTGTTGATGCTCGCGCGCCGCCCGCGCCTGCGCGGGCCCGTGGTGCGCCTGCTGGGCCGAGCCCCCTGGCTCTTCGAGCGCATCCTCGCCGCCGTGGTGACGTGAACCGCCTGTCAGCCCCTTCCTCGCTCCCACGTCCGCGCGGCGGCCATCATCCACGGAGCCGCGCATGCATTGGGTCGTCCAGAACAACCTCTTCAACGAGCAGGGCTTCCACACGTTGATGGATGTCCTGGCGCACGGCTCCATCCCGCACACCCTGGTCAAGGTCATCCCGTTCGGCGGCGGCATCGAGCCCGAGCTGCGTCCACCCGGCCCCGTCATCGTGATGGGCTCGCTCTCCCTGACCCGCTACGCGCGCGAGCAGGGCTGGACCCCCGGCGCCTTCATCAACGACCAGTTCGACTTCCGCGTCTGGCGGCGGCACCTGGGCCCGCACCTGCTGAACGCCGAGGCCACCGTGCACCGGTTCGCGGACGTGCCGGAGCAGCCGGGGCCCTTCTTCATCCGCCCCTGCCTGGACGACAAGGCCTTCTCCGGCATGCTCACGTCCTGGGACGCGTTCACCCACTGGCGCGAGCAGGTCCTGAAGCTCGACACGTACGCGACGGTCACCGCCGACACGCCGGTGGCCGTCAGCGCGCCCAGGCACATCCAGCGCGAGTACCGCATGGTCGTCGTGGACGGCCGGGTCATCACCGGCTCGCTCTACAAGCTGGGGGACCGCGTGGTGGCCTCGTCGCAGGTGGAGCCGGAGGTCCAGGCCTTCGCGCAGCGCATGGCGGAGACCTGGGGGCCGGACCGCGCCTACGCGCTGGACGTCTTCATGCACGAGGGCGAGCTGTTCATCGGTGAGTTCAACAACCTGAACTCGGCCGGCTTCTACGCCTACGACGTCGGCAAGATGGTGGCCGCCGTGGAGGCCATGCGGTTCTGAGCGTGCCGGACCTTCCGGGAGCGCACCTGCTCCCGGAAAGCCCGGCGCCACCTGGACCCCGGACGCGGATCCTCACGGCCCGGCCCTTGTTCCATCGCCGCGCGCCGGGGACACTCGTCGCCATGGCATCTGGCCCCGCGGCTTCGCGTCCCTGGTTCGCGTTCTCCCTCGACCTGGCTCCGGCCGCGGCGAGCCGGCACCTGCACGGCCTGCCCCCCGTGCCCGACTTTCCCGAAGGCGAGCTCGCCGAGGCCCTGGACGTGGACGTCGTCTACGACGTGCATGTGCCCAACTGGGGTGGCCGGGTCGCACGCCTGGTGGATGCGCCCGGACACCGGCTGTCCGGGCGCCTGCGCTCCGTGGCCACCGAGTCCTGGCCCGTCCTGGCCCGGCTGGAGACCGCGCTCGGCCTGGCCACCGAGGAGCGCCCGGTGAAGGTGCGCACCGCCTCCGGCACCGTGGTGGACGCCCACGCCTTCACCCCCGCCGAGCGCAACACCTCCACGCAGGGGCCCGTCAGCGAGGCCTTCCTGATCACCCTCGCCGTCGCCGCCGAGCGCGCCCGCCTGCCTGCCGCCGTCGTCGAAAAACTCCAGGCCGAAGCCCGCATCGTCCACGCCGTCCAGCACGCCCGGCCTGACGGACACCGCCCTCCGCCCCCCTCCAAGTCCGGCATTAAGTGACAGCCGGGTCCAGCCGGACCGAAAAACGCCCTGCCCCCTGAGAAAAAGGGCGGAGTGACGCAACCGGGCGCCGCGTCACTCCGACGATGAAGAAGAGGGGCCCTCTCCCCGCCATCACCCCCGCCGGCCCCGAGGACGTTCACCGCATGTCGTCGCGAATTCCGACGCGAGTCTCCACCCCGCGCCCCACGCCCGCGAATGCGGCTGTCCCCACCGCCGCGCCCGCGAACACCGCGGTGCCCGCCGGAGCGGACGCTCCCGTCAGCGCGCCCGCCTCCAATGTCGTGGCGCCCACGGGGGGCAGCTGGAAGCGCTCCGCCACCAAGGAGGTGGCCATCTCCGACCTCCAGCAGAAGTTCGGCTGGACGGACGAAAGCTGGCAGGGGCGCCTGCTGCACGCGGCGGACGAAGGCGCGGACGGAAGCCGGGCCTCGAACGGCCAGGTGTCCGCGAAGGAACTGGAGGCGTACCTCTCCGCGCCCACGGACGCGCAGTTCCTCACGTCCACGGCCCTCCAGCAGCAGCGCGCGGCGCTCGACGCGAAGCTCGCAGGGGGCGCGCAGTCCGCGAAGGTGGACAGCTTCGACAGCCCCTGGCAGCAGTCCGTGGCGAAGCGCGCGGACCTCCTGGGCGGCAACGGCGACGGGGAGCTCTCCGCGGACGAGCTGACGGCCTACATCAACGCGTCCAAGGCGAACCAGGCCAAGGGCACGGGCACGGCCGCGAACACGCAGTGGGTGCCCGACCAGCAGATGGCCGCCTTCCAGAGCCGCGTGGCGGAAGTGGCCGGCGAGGTGGATCCGCTCCAGGGCGTGGGCGCGAGCGGCGCGACCCCCGGCCTGAACATGTTGAAGGAGTACTCGCGCACGCTGATGGACACGGACAAGAACGTGCCCACGTTCGTGAGCTACATGCTGTCCGCGGCGGACGTGAAGGAGACGCCCGCGGACGTCAGCCGGCTGGACAGCACCTTCGTGCGAGACCCTGAGCTGAAGCAGGGCGGCGTGGTGGACTCCGACTACAACAACACCGGTTTCGACCGGGGGCACATGAAGCCGGCCGAGGACTCGCCCACGCAGGCGGCGATGAACGAAAGCCACTACATGAGCAACATCGCGCCCCAGCACGGCAACCACAACCAGCAGGTGTGGCGCACGCTGGAGCGCGGCGTGTCGGAGATGGTGAAGGAGACCGGCGGCAAGGCCTACATCGTCACGGGCAACCTGTACCTGGACGACAAGGGCAAGCCGCTGCCGCCCGAGTCCCTCCAGACGACGGGCTCGAAGGCCGACCGGCAGATCGCGGTCCCCACGCACAACTTCAAGACGGTCCTCCTGGAGCTGCCCAACGGCAACCTGTCGATGTTCGCGTACATGGTGCCGAACACGAAGGACGGCCCGTCCAAGAAGGAGGGCATCCTCCCGCTGCTCCAGCAGTCGCGCGTACCGGTGGACCAGCTGGAGGGGTTGCTGGGCCAGGACCTCTACGCGCAGCTGCCGAAGAGCGTGCAGGACAAGCTGGAGAAGGACACCTCCGCCGCGGGCGTCTTCCAGCAGCAGAGCCTCTACGAGTCCGCCACGCTGCTGCGCGCCCCCTGAAGCATCTGTCGGGGGCCGCACACGCTGGCGGCCTTTGCCCGCCACGGTGCGCGCTCCCGGATGAGCATGGCCGTGCCCTCTTTCGAAGGAGCGCACGCCCATGGCCCTGCCGCCCATCCATCACCGGACGCTCGACCTGGATGGGGTCGAGGTCTTCTACCGGGAGGCCGGCCCCGCGGACGCGCCGGTGGTGCTGTTGCCGCACGGCTATCCGTCCTCGTCGTTCCAGTACCGGAACTACCTGCCCGCGCTCGCGGACCGCTGGCGGTTGATCGCGCCGGACTACCCGGGCTTCGGGTACAGCGGCACGCCCGAGCACTTCGACTATTCGTTCGACGGCTACGCCGGGTTCCTGGAGCGCTTCACGCAGGCGCTGGGCCTGACGCGCTACGCGCTCTACCTGCACGACTACGGTTCGCAGATCGGCCTGCGGCTGGCCATCCGCGCACCGGAGCGGGTGGCGGCGTTGATCCTCCAGAACGGTGACATCTACGAGGACGTGCTCGGGCCGAAGTACCAGGCGCTGAAGGCGTACTGGGCGAACCCCAGCGCGGCGGCGCGGGAGAAGCTGGCCGGGGCGGTGAGCGAGGAAGGCTTCCGCGACGAGTTCCTGGGAGAGGTGGCCCCGCATCTTGCGTCACGGATCAGCCCGGACCTGTGGAAGCTGTCGTGGCCGCTGATGCGGACGCCGAAGCGACGGGAGATCGCCGTCGGCCTGATGGAAGGGCTGAAGGAGAACCTGGGCTGGTTCCCCCGCTATCAGGCGTATCTGCGTGAGCACCGGCCGCCGACGTTGATCGTCTGGGGCCCGCAGGACGGGTACATGCCGGAGGCCTCGGCGAGGGCCTGGCTGCGCGACCTGCCAGACGCGGAGCTGCACCTGCTGGAGGGTGGGCACTGGGCGCTGGAGACGAACCTGGAGGAGATCGTCGCGCTGTCGCGGGACTTCCTCGGCAGGGTGCATCCGTGAGGGCTCAGCGCTGAACGCGGTACCGGAGCCACACGATGCCGGAGTCGCGGCGCTCCACGTGGGTGAGCTCCAGTGCGGCGCCCGCGCCAGTGGAACCCTGGGGGCGGTCGAAGAGGGTCGGTGTGCCGGGCAGGCCGTCGGCGGTGGGGTGAATGAGGAGGCTCACCTCGTCGATGAGGCCCGCGGCGAGGAAGGAGCCGTTGATGCCGCCGCCGCCCTCCAGCAGCACGGTCTTGATGCCGAAGGTGTCTCCGAGCTTCTCCAGCACGCGGGCGAAGTCGATGTCCTGCTTGCCGCCGAAGACATAGGAGACGCCGCGCTCGCGCAGGTGGGCGAGGTGCGCGTCGGAGACGGACTCGGTGAGCACGACGACGAGGTGATCATCGTCGATGGCGCCGGACTCCCAGTTCAGCTTGCCGTGGGCATCCAGGGCGATGGCGTAGGACTCCGCATCCTTGCGAGCGACGAAGTCCGTGCGGGGCAGAGGAGAGGCAGGAGCGGGCTTGGACACAGCCCCTTCGGCGGCGAAGTCCTCCATGGTGATGCGGCCGCACATCCAGGCATCCGCGTCGAAGGTGTCGGCGGTGCGCTCGTATTCACCGCGCATCGACGCCGGGTCGGGCCAGTGCTTGACGACGATGCGCCCGTCGATGGACGAGACCATGTGGCAGATGACGTGGGGCTTCATCGGGCGACTCCGGAGCACGGCCCGCCTTCAGGTGGCGGGCGGCGGAGCGCGGATGGTTCCCGAGGCGCCACGGTCTGTCGAACCGAGTCCGCGCCGGTCCGTTCACAATCCCGCGAGCCGCTACTGCGTCGCGCCGGGATCGTCGGAGGCCTCGGCGGTGGAGGACTTCTCCTCCTCCGCCTTGGGCGCTTCGAGAGGCGGGGGCTCCGACTTGCCCACCTGGATGACCACCGGGCTGGAGACAGTGGGCTGGGGCGAGAACCGGCTCCTGGGCGTCGCGCCCACTCCCACGTAGGAGCAGCCAGTCAGGGCGAACAAGGAGACGGCGGCAATCAGTCGGAGCATGAGAGCATTCAAGCGGACGCGCTGGTGGGAGGTCCAGGGAGCATCTGACATCCTGCTCTCAAGAGGGCATTTGCAATCTCGTCGAATTCGCTCGGTCTCCGAGTTGGGTCATCTTCTGCGCCCTTGGGCACGTAGATCACCATTCCCCCTCGAGCTCGGGTCAGAAGCACGCGATAGCTATTCAATCGAAACTGTCGGCGCACTGTTCCGTGGATGTTGGTCCACCGCGGTGCTTTCATTTCCCGAGCACGCCAAGCGTCCTTCTCCCACAACAGATCGCCACCCCAGCAGAGGCCGGAATAATCGACTTCGAGTCCCTGGCAACCGAACTCGCTGAGCGGCGTCTCAAGGGCCCCGGAGCTTCGGAAGTCTGTAAAAGGCTTCAAGAACCAGTGTCCAATGGGGGCCGGGTCCTTTGTGCGAGGTGAAGGCGGTACTCCATCTGCAATGAGCCGCACGGCTTCTGAGCTGGCCAGGAGTCCCGTCGAACGTCCTCCGCGCCGGTGTGTGCGGAGCCATGCCTTTGCATCCGTGAGTTCTCGGGTCAGCAGTGCTGGGGGGACCGTCATCTCGGCCGCGATGCGCCGGGCCTCCTGCAGATTGCCTTCCAGGAGCCGCGCCACCCAGTGAATGAGTTGCGAATTGCGGAAGGCGCGGAACGAATTTGCAAGGTGAAAGCTTGGCTCTTCCCGAACGGGGAATGGAGCCAACGTGTCCACTGGAAGAAGGCCAGGCCCTGTTACGTCAAGGCCGCCTCGGAGGGCTTGCGGTGCTGCCACGACACTCCAGCAGTGCCCTCGCGCTGCTGCGTTGGACAGGGCTTCCCCCCAAAGCGCCAGCCCTCCTTCTCCGTCATTGATCTCTTGTCCAGGCCCCACCAAGCACACCAGGCACGCCCACTCGTGACGACCCAGAATCTCAAGAAAGCTCTCCGGTTCTGACTGGTTGCGCTTCAGGAGTCGTTTGCCCACGGTGGCATTCCATGCGCGCTGCGCCTCGTCGAAAACGAGCACATGCTCATCGGGAGCCCCACCCGCAGTGTGCTGCTTGATGTAGTCCAGGAGGTTCTGGAGCGCTTTGGAGGCGACTCTCTTGGCATCTTCCTTCCTCTGTTGAGTCCTTGTGGCCAAGTCACTCGCCAGTGCTTCGGTCAGGACATGCACGAGTGGACGGTTTCCCGAAAGCAGCGTCGCAGATGTGCTTCCTGGGAATCGGGTAAACGCCAAGTCCAAGCCAAGCAGCGTCTTCCCTGCGCCTGGAGCGCCAGTCACGAAGCACACGACCTTTTCGCGACGGCTTTCCGCGGATCGGACCGTCGCGCGGAGCGCATCGGCTGTCCGTTGCAGGTTCTCGTCAGTGGCATCACCGCGGCCAATATCGGCCACTCTGTGGCCTGCGTAGAGGGTCCTGGCCGCTTCAATGATGCTCGGTGTCGGCTGATAGGGCGACGCGTCGAACTCGTGCCAGTCCGGAATGCTCTCTGCACTGCTGCCGAACTGCGTCGCCGCTTCTCTTAGGGCGATGGAGAGCGTGTAGGCATTCGTCTCGATGAGGTCTGCGACGTGGTCGAAGCCCTTCATTTGAGTCGGGCGGTCAGGTCCCTTTTCCGCGCAGAGAATCGGCACGACCCAACGCGTTTGAGATGCTTTGTGGAAGTCGTGGAGTGCGTGGGCATAGCTCTCCGTTTGAAGCCGTGCCGCAGCATCGTAGGTGGTGGCTCCAATCTTGAATTCCACGACGCAGACGACACCTGGAGACAGCACCACCGCGTCGAGCCGTTTCCCCAAGCGATGAAGCGGCATCTCGATGAGCAGAGACCACTTGGCGCACACTTCCCCGAGTGCGCGAAAGGTACTTCGCAGGATGTCGAGTTCGCGCTCCCATGCCTGAATCTGCTCTCGTTCGAGCTCTCTCAGTAGCTTACTGTGTCCCTTGGTGAGTGCCCCAAGCACCTGCAGGGGCTCCATCTCAAGAAAGTCAGAAACACGAGCGCCATAAAACGAATGCGAAGGGGGATGGGAGAAAGTTCTCAAGGTGGGGGCTCGGGAAGTGCAGCCCCAAGCCTAGTACGCGCGGGTGAACTCCATCACCCAGTTGGTCTCCCAGGTCTCTCCATCAAGCGAGAAGGCCTGTTCCCACCGGGCGCGGTCGTTGCCCAGACGGGTCCAATTGAACACGACCTGGACCGGGCGGCCTCCTTCGGTGTCCTCTCCGTAGAAGCGGCCGTGGTCGCCCGTGAAGCCGCCGTGCACGGGTGGCTGGAGCACCGCGTGGCGGCTGTCGATCCAGTGGATGGACCAGCGGCGCTCCCGCGCATCGAACAGGCGCAGGGCCATGCCGGAGAAGCCCCGCTCGAAGACGGTCTCCTCGACGTTGGACAGGCCGCCCAGGTGGGGCTGGCAGCGCATCCTGGACGTGAACACGTCCCAGTCGTCACTGCCCGTCAGCCGTTGCTTGAGCTTCCGGTTCACGCACGTCCATTCGCCCATCAGGAAGTCGAAGTCGTGCACGTCGCCCGTGGGCAAGGAGGGAAGGGGCTTCATGGCTTGGGTCCTTTCGGGGAGACGGTCAGCGCAGCTCGGAGCGCGCGGTGGGGGACAGCGACAGGTGTTCAATTGGCGCGCTCAGCCATGGTTGGAGCGGCTCCGCCCAGCCCTTCGCAGCGGCTCGGCGTCGAAGGTGCTCTTGGTGGTGTCCGGCATCCGGGAACACGGTGAGCCAGACGAAGACCTGCTCTCCCGTGCGCACGGGCAGGGCCGGGAAGGTGTTCTCCGCGGGTTCGGTCTGGAACAGGCCTTGGGGCGTCGCGCCCAGCTCCGTGAGCACCGGGCGCATGTGCTGTTCGAAGCAGGCCGTGAGGCCTTCATCGGCGGGAGCCTTCAGGTAGCAGACCGTCACCTCCACCCGGGAGTCGGGACGTGCATCCGCGCCTGGCGATGGCCGGGTCGCGCTCGGATGCGCGAGGCCCGTGTCTGGCCGCACCGGCCGCAGGAGCAGGACGTTGTCGGAGTCCTGCATGGTCATGTTCGCGGCGTTGCGGTGCTCCTTCCACACCGGGCCGCCGTAGAACGCGCTCAGGGCTTCTCGCCGTGAGGCCATGTCGCGAAAGCCTCGCAGCCACACGAACCGGTCTGGACGGTCCTCGTCGCGGAACTGACCGATGAGGTGCATGCCGGTGGTTTCCTGCGGCTCGATGAAGGCCCGTTCGAAGAGCGAGACGAGGACGTCCCGCTGCCCGGGATGCAGCGTGTACTGGCGCAACTCGAGGACCGAGCAGCAAGAGGACGGCATGAGGGCTTCCGGGGTGCGGGTGCGGAGGCCATCCTTGCCAGGGAACTGGTAGGGTCATGAAGACCACTTCCGCCAGAATCGGCCATACCAGTTGAAGACCTCCACCGGCGTCGCGTCCTCGCTCATCCTGCGGCTCGATTCGCGGAGTTCCACGCCGCTCCACGAGCAGCTCTTCGAAGGCATCCGTGCGCGCATCCTCGCGGGGGCGCTGGCACCTGGGCTGCGGCTTCCCTCCTCCCGTCAGCTCGCCACCGAGCTGGAGGTGGCCCGCAGCACCGTCCTCCAGGCGCTGGATGCGCTCACGGCGGAGGGCTACCTCGTGGCCCAAGCAGGCTCCTGCACACGCGTCGCGCCCGAGCTGCCCATCCTCGCCGGAGACCGGAGCCCTGAACCCGGGCTGCCTGCTGCCGCACGTGCGTCAAGCTCTGGTGAGCGGGGGCGGGGGCCTCGGCTTGCTGCCTCCGCACGGGCGTTGAAGGCCTCTCCGGTCGGTGCTCCGCGCCTGGGGGCCGCGCCTCGTGCGTTCCGGCCAGGAGTGCCCGCGCTGGACCTGTTTCCCACCGCGCTCTGGGCCCGCACGGTGTCTCGCGTCCATGCTCGCGCGAGCACGGGGTTGCTCGACGGAGGCGACCCTTCGGGGAATGCGCCGCTGCGCGAAGCCATCGCCACCCATGTGTCCGTGTCGCGTGGCGTGCGCTGCTCCCCGGCGCAGGTCTTCATCACGGCGGGCACCCAGCAGGCCTTCGATGAGGTGCTCCGGCTCGCGCTGAACCGTGGGGACTCCGTCTGGGTGGAGGACCCTGGCTATCCCGGCGCTCGTCGCGCCGTGCTCGCCGCGGGTGGACGGCCCGTGCCCATCCCCGTGGATGGGGACGGACTCGACGTGGGGGCGGGCCTGGCTCGCGCGCCTCGGGCCCGGGTCGCGTTGGTGGCTCCTTCGCACCAATACCCGCTGGGCGTCACGCTGAGCCTGGCGCGGCGGATGGCGCTGCTCCAGTGGGCCGAACGCACCCGCTCGCTGATCATCGAGGACGACTACGACAGCGAGTTCCGGCACCGCGGCCGTCCCCTCACCGCGCTCCAGGGACTCGATGACGCCGGCTGCGTGGTCTACGTGGGCACGTTCAGCAAGTCGCTGTTCCCCGGTCTGCGCCTGGGCTTCCTCGTCGTGCCGCCCTCGCTCGTGGACATCTTCTCCGCCGCGCGCGCCACCGCGCCCGCGCCCGCCTCCACGATGGAGCAGGCCGCGCTCGCCGTGTTCCTCGCGGAGGGCCACTTCGCCCGTCACCTGCGCCGCATGCGCGCGGCCTACCGGGAGCGCGGCGAGGCCCTGCTCGAAGCCCTGCACTCCGACTGCTCGGGCGTCCTCACGCCCAGCCCCTGTGACACCGGCATGCAGGTATGCGCGTCCCTTGCCGCGCCGCTGTCCGACCTGCGCGTCCGCGACGAGGCCGCGCGCCTGGGCGTGGAGGTCGCCGCCTTGTCCGACTACTCCCTCGGCCGCCGCCGCGAGTCCGGCCTCGTCTTCGGCTTTGGCGGCGTGCGCCCGGACGACATGCGCGCCGGGACACGAACCCTGGCCCGGGCAATCGAAGCCGCGCGCCGACGCTGATGCAACGGCCCCTCGCCTTGACTGTCCGCGGGGCCGCGCTGATATTCAACCCAGAGGTTGAATAATGCGCACCCCGGCGACTCCGAACCATCTGGATCAGACGCTGCTGGCGCTGGCGGACCCGACGCGACGGGCCATCCTCCAGCGCCTGGCAGCGGGAGAGCTGCGCGTGACGGAACTGGCCCAGCCGTTCGCCATGTCCCTCAACGCGGTGTCCAAGCACATCCGCGTGCTGGAGCGCGCGAAGCTGGTGCGCCGCCGCCGCGAGGGCCGCGAACACCTGCTGTCCTTCACTCCGAAGCGCATGGACGAAGCCGCGCGCTGGATGGAAGCCCAGCGCGCGAACTGGACCGCCCGCCTCCAGGCGCTCGACGACCTGCTCCAAGCCGAGGACCGCGCCGCCGCGGCCTCCGCCCCTCCCCACCCGAAAGGACCTCTCCGATGAGCGACGACCGCCCCGTGAAGCTGACCGTCACCCACCGCTTCAAGGCCTCCTCCGAGCGGGTCTTCGATGCCTGGCTCAACCCCGTGAAGGCCCGCGGCTGGCTCTTCGTCACGGCGCCAGAGAGGCCGCTGGTGCGCGCGGAAATCAATGCGCGGGTGGGCGGCCGGTTCTGCTTCGCCGACCTGCGCGACGGCGAAGCGGTGGAGCATGTGGGCGAGTACCTGGAGGTCGACCGGCCACGCCGGCTGGTGTTCACCTTCGGGGTGCCGAAGTACTCGCCGGATTACGACCGGGTGACGGTGGACATCGTTCCCGACGGAGAGGGCTGTGTGCTCACCCTGACCCACGAGATGGGCCCGGACGGCGAGAAGTGGAAGGACAGCACCGAGAAGGGGTGGTCCAAGATGCTGGTGGGGCTGGACACCTGGCTGTACGAGGCCCCGGCCACCGCTCAGTAGGGCTGACATCCCTTCCCGGGCGCGGGCCGTCTACGATGGCGCCATGACCTGGCGTTTCCTCTTCCTCCCGCTGGTGCTGCTGTCCGCATGCGGGCAGCGGCGCAGCGACCCCGCGCGCGTCGCGGAGGACCTGATGCGCCCCGCGCCCTTGGGGGCCTTCGCCGCGGGCACACCTCCGGTCTCCACGGAGGACTGCACGGTGCGCACGGCGAAGCAGTGCTTCGACCAGGCGCTTACGCTGCTGGCCACGAACGCGCAGGGCCCGGAGCGGCTGCGCGCGTTGTCGCTGATGGGCAAGGCGTGTGACGGACAGGTGAAGGACGCCTGCTCGTGGTTGTCCCAGCACGTGAAGGAGCCCCGGCGCGTGCGTGGCGGCCCGCCGGATGACCCCGTGTTCCAGGAGGCCTTCGAGCACTGGCGCGAAGGCCGCAAGCACCACGTGCGCGTGACGTGCCGGCTGGTGCAGGGCGGCGTGCCCCAACAGTGCGAGGTACGGGAAGCGACGCTGCCCCCGGACCTGCTGGCGCAGGCGCTCGCCAGCATCCAGGCTTCGCGCTACGTGCTGCCCACCCTCGACGGAGAGCCCTTCGAATGCGACTGGACCATCGTCATCAAGTGACGCGGCTATGGCCCATGCTGGCCCTGTCGCTGCTCACCGGCTGCTTCGCCGGCACCGTGCACCGGGGCCCGGTGACGGACCACTTCGACGGCGAGTCGTTCCAGAACATCGGCGACGCGCCGAAGCTGTCCCCGCTCACGCTGATCGCGGCCGTGATGGAGGAGAAGCGCGGCCCCTGGCGCGACTACGTGGAGGAGCCCGCCGGCCCGAAGCCGCCGGAGCGCGTGGGCCCGGGTGAGCTGCGCGTGACGTTCATCGGCCACGCCACGGTGCTGCTCCAGGCGGACGGGGTGAACGTGCTGACGGACCCCATCTATTCGGAGCGGGCGAGCCCCGTGTCCTTCGTGGGCCCCAAGCGCGTGCGGCCGCCGGGCATCCGCTTCGAGGACCTGCCGCCCATCGACATCGTGGTGGTGAGCCACAACCACTACGACCACATGGACCTGCCCACGCTGCGGCAGCTGGAGGCCGCGCACCATCCGCTCTTCCTCGCGGGCCTGGGCAACCGCGAGCTGCTCATGGATGAGGGCTTCCAGCGCGTGGAGGAGCTGGACTGGTGGCAGTCCGCGAAGAGCGGTCCCCCGGGGTTGAAGGTGTGGGCGGTGCCCGCGCAGCATCGCTCGAACCGGGGGCTGACGGACGTGGAGGAGACGCTGTGGGCGGGCTACGTGCTGGAGACGTCCGGCGGCCCGGTGCTCTTCGCGGGCGACACGGGGCTGGGGCCGCACTTCGACCGCATCGCGGAGCGCTTCGGGCCCATGCGCCTGTCGGTGCTGCCCATCGGCGCGTTCCGTCCGCGCGTCCTGCACCCGGTGCACATGGGGCCGGAGGACGCGCTGAAGGCGCACCACGTGCTGCGCTCGGGCACGTCCGTGGCGATGCACTACGGCACCTTCCCCATGGCGTGGGACGGTCAGGACGAAGCGAAGTACCTGCTCCTGCGGCTGCTGCTGAAGGAGCAGGTGCGGCCGCGCTTCTGGGCGCTCGGCTTTGGCGAGGGCCGGGACGTGCCACCGCTGGCGTCGGGGAATGACGGGCGCGCCGATGCCGGACGCTGAAGGCGCGGTGCCGCCGGAGGTGGAGGCGAAGGAGAAGATGGACCGGGCGCGCGCGTGCATCCGCGAGGGCGAACTGGAAGCGGCGATTCCGCTCTGTGACGAGGTGTACCGGCGCTTCACGCTGTCGAAGGTGCCGGCGCTCCAGCTCCAGGTGGCTCGGGCATTGGGGCACCGGGGCGCGGCCATCTCGGAGCAGGGGATGTTCAACGAAGCGCTGGTCCACTTCGACGAGGTGGAGCGCCGCTTCTGGAGCCCGCGCAGGCCGGAGCTCTGGGAGGGCGTCGCGTGGGGGATGCTGTACCGGGCCCGCGTGCTCCTGGAGATGGACCGGGAGGACATGAGCAGCAACTGGCTGGAGCGGATGCTGAGCCGCTTCAAGGTGTTCGCGCAGCGGCCCGACCTGCGCATCCCGGTGGAGCTGGCGCGAACGGCGGTGGTCGCCGCGCACAACCAGGGGCAGCGCTTCGAGGAGGCGCTGAGCCAGTCCGAGGCGCTCCTGAAGGAGTACGACGGAAACACCGAGCCGTTCCTGGTGGAGCAGACCGCGTCAGCGATGTTGGGGCGGGCCATCGCGCTCCAGGGCCTGGGGCACGTGGACGAAGCGCTGGAAGCGTTCGACGAAGTGGACGTGCGCTACTGCGAGGACACGGACCCGAGGATGCGAGCCCTGGTCTCCTCCGCGCTCATGGGACGGGCGCTCGTGTTGCTACGGGAGGAGCTCCTCCCGGAGGCACTGGGCGCGCTGGACGCCATCCTCGAACACGCGGGCCCGAACCCGGGACGGCGTCTGCTGGAGCCCGTGAACTTCGCGAAGTTCCACCGCGAAGTTGTTGAACGTGAGCTGCAACTCGAACGCGAGCGGGCCGCGCGCAGGCCGAAGCCGAAGCCGGGCTAGCCCGGAGGCGGAAGGGACTTCCAGAGCCACCCCAGCCGCAGGTCCCGCTCCTCGAAGGGCGGAGCGCGGATGAGGTCATCCTCCTCGCCGTAGACGCCCATCTCCAACCAGCGCCCGTCCCGCAGCTCGCTCACGGTGAGCGTGCGCGAGTCCAGATCCACGAACCACAGGTGCTTGATGCCGATGCGTGCGTAGAACGGCCGCTTGATGCGTGTGTCGTAGGCCCGCGTGGTTGGCGACAGGATTTCGCACGCCCAGTCGGGAACATCCGTCCACTGTCCCTGGGGCATCAGGGGCACCCGTTCGCGCCGCCAGCCCGCGAGGTCCGGGATGAACTCTGGAGAGCCGCCTACCCGGATACCGGGTTCGGACATGATCCACCATCCGCTCGGCATCTCCTCGCCACCCAGCTGGAGTGCATCATCCAGCTCGCGGTGGAGCCTGTATTCGAAATGGCCATGCGCGGCACGCGGCCGCGCATGCGTGTACAACGTTCCGTCGATGATCTCGCCCACCACGCCCTCGGGCAAGGTCTCGATGTCAGCGAAGGTCGCCGGACCCCCGAGTGGTTTCGCGCCATAGACCATGCCCGAAGTGTGGAGTTAGCAGCACCGTCTGACAAGCCGGCGCCAGGACCGTCAGTCCGGCTGCGCGATGATCAACGTCTGCAAGGGCAGATGCCGGATGGGCCGCGTGCTCTGCACCTTGAAACCCGCGTCATCCAGGAAGCCCTCGACCTCCGCGGGCGTGTACGACGCCGCTCCCGACGTGAGGAAGTAGTGCAACCCGATGAGCGGCGCGGACGTGCTCTGCGTGTCCCGCTCCTCGCGCAGGTACTCCAGCACCGCCAGCGTGCCCTTCGACACCATGGCCCCTCTCACGCGCCGCAGGAGCGCCACGTTCTGCGCGGGCGTCAGGTGGTGCATCACCTGGAACAGCAGCACGCCGTCATACGGCCCGCCCAGCTCCGCGTTCAGCACGTCCCCTTCCTTGTGCGTCACCCGGTGCGACAGCCCCGCCTGGGCGATGATGTCCCGCCCCACGCGCACGCTGCCCTCCAGGTCCACCACCGTGGCCTTCAGCCCCCGGTGCATCCGGCACAGCTCCGCCGCGTACCAGCCATGCGCGCCGCCCAGGTCCAACAGGTGCCTCGCACCACGGGGCAGGGGAATGGCCGCCGCCACCTCCGGCGAGGCCAGCCGCGCCAGCTGGTACATGGCCTGGATGTAGTCTCGCCAGCGCGGGTCGTCCGGGGCGAACTGGTGGATGTCCACCGACTGACCGCTCTTCACAGCGGTCTCCAGCTGCCCCCACCAGTCCCACTGCGCGTAGTTGAACTCCAGGAACGCCGTGATGGCCTGCGGCGAGCGCGGGTCCAGCCACCGCCGCGCCCGGGGCGCCAGCCGGAAGCGGCCCCGGCTCAGCTCCACCACCTCGCAGGCGATGAGCGCTTCCAGCAGCGCCCGCATGCCTTCCGTGCTCGTCTTGAGCCGCGCCGCCAGCGCCTCCGCCGTCGCCGCGCCGTCCGCCAGTGCCGCGTAGACACCCAGCCTGGCCCCGGCCATCAGCGTCCGCGACGCCATCATCCCGAAGAAGACGTGCGCCAGGGGTTGCGGCGCCAGGTTGAGGAAGTCCGCTACCCGCTCCAGGAGGTTGTCCGCCTTCAGGCCCAGCCGCATCGCGCGTCGCTCCTTGGAGTGGGGGGGAGTGGGGCCTGCCGGGGCTACCGGCGCCGCCGCGAGCCTGCCACGGCGGCCAAGCCCAGCACCATCAGCGCCGCCTGCGGGCCCAACATGCAACCCTGCGTCTCCGCCTGGCGGATGCCGGTGTACTTGCACTTGGTCGACACGCAGGTGAAGCGCGGCGCGCAGTCGCTGGTGCTGCGGCAGTCCGTGGGCACGCGCCCGGTGTTGTCATCCCCTTCCGGGGAGTTCGGATCGTCCGGCTGGCCCGCGTCCGGCTGCGGACCCTCCTGGGCCAGGACCGTCAGGGGGGAGAACAGGAGGAGCCCGGCCAGGAGCCCTGCCGGGGAGATGCGGGCGAGAAGGGAGGACATGAGGCGGGCGACACCCTAACGCCCCAGCGGGGCGCTTGCATCCACCGTCTGAAGCGGGTGGCCTTCCGGGGTTCCCTGGAAACGCTGGCCGCCCCGGCGTCCGAATCTGCTACGGTCCCCCCGCGATGGCGCCTCGAATCCTCGTCGTGGACGACAACCAGGAGCTCCTCTCCCTCCTCACGCAGCTGTTCGAGGACGCCGGGTATGAGGTGGTGGGCGCCAGCCGTGGCAAGCAGGCCATCGAGGCCGCCCGCGCCCAGCCCCCCGGCTGTGCTGTCTTGGACATCCTGCTACCGGACATGATGGGCTATCACCTGGCGGACACGCTGCGGAAGGACAACCCCCAGCTGCCGCTGCTCTTCATCACCGGCGTCTTCAAGGGCGGCAAGCACGCCACCGAAGCGCGCCAGAAGTACCAGGCCGCCGGCTACTTCGAGAAACCCTTCGAGGCCCAGAAGCTGCTGGAAGCGGTGGCCAAGGTCCTGCCCGCGGAGAAGAAGGTCCCCGCCGCCTCCATGGCAGACGCCTTCGAGGTGGAGCTGGACATCGACGTGGAGGAGGAGGGCCCGCAGGACGCCATGGAGCTGACCGGCCGCATCAAGGTCACCGGCGGCGGCAACCTCACGGCCGAAATCCGCGGCGCCAACCTCACCGCCACGCCCATGCAGAAGGTGCCCACCACCCAGGTGAGGCCTCCTACGCCGGGCCGCCCGCCGGATCCGCTGCCGGTGGGCGCGGGCGCGCCGGGCAGCCGCCGGGGCGAGCTGAGGGACAACCTGCCCTCGCTGCTCACCGCCTTCTACCTGTCGCGTGAGACGGGCGAGCTGGGCGTGCAGCGCGGCAAGGTGAAGAAGGTCGTCTACTTCGAGAACGGCACCCCGGTGTTCGCGCTCTCCAACCTGCTGGCGGACCGCTTCGGGCAGTTCCTGGTGCGCGTGGGGAAGATCAAACCCGAGCAGCTCCAGGACGCCTCCGCCGTCGCCGCGCAGAGCCACCGGCGCACCGGTGACGTGCTGGTGGAGCGCGGCCTGCTCAAGGACACCGAGCGGCTGTACTACGTGGGCCAGCAGGTGAAGGCCATCATCTACTCGGTCTTCTCCTGGGAGGAGGGCACGTATGTGATGAGCTTCAAGGAGAAGGCCTCCTCGGAGTCCATCAAGCTGGACGTGCACCCGGCGAACCTCATCGTCCGGGGCATCAAGAAGCTCTACAAGCCGGAGCGCCTGCGCCGCATGCTCCAGCCCGAGGACCGGCTCATCCCCGCCGTCGCGCCCGCCTACGGCCTCAACGAGGTGGAGCTGGAGCGCTGGGAGGCGGAGCTCTTGCCGAAGATTGACGGCAACCGCGTGGTGGCGGAGCTGCTCGCGTTCGCCAACCGCCCGGAGCACGTCGTCTACGGCTTCCTGGTGTCGATGATGGCGCTGGGCATCCTGGACAAGCGCTCGTAGCGCCTGGCGGTGCCTCGAAGCGGGCCTGGGTGCTTCCCAGGCCCGCGGTGCTTCTTCAGACGAGCCGCGAGCCGATCCAGAACAGGCCCAGCGCGCCGGAGCCCAGCGCCACGCCGCGCTGGATCCACAGGCTGATGCTCGCGTTGACCCGCGACAGGCCTTCCGCGAACAGCAGGCCCACCGCGCCCATGCCGATGAGGATGCCCAGCGCGAAGCCGGGCAGGTACGTCCACGCGGACAGGCTCATGCTGCCGCCCACCAGCAGCGGGGGCAGCGCGATGAGCAGCGACCGCACGCCGCTCACGGCCATGAAGGCGCCGGCCGCGGTGCTCACGGTGTGCACGTGCTCGTGCGGCTCGCGGTCGTGGCCGGGCAGGTGCGGGTGGCCGTGGTCCAGGCTGTGCGGGAAGAGCAGGGCGGTGACGGCCAGCGCCACCAGCACCGCGCCGCCGAACACCTCCGCCCACCGCTCGAAGGTCTCCGACAGGCCCACGCCGGCGACGAGGCACACCGCGGCGATGCCGCCCAGCATGGCCGCGTGGCCCAGGGCGAAGCGCAACGCCGTCATGATGGCGACGCGGCGACGGCCGCCGCCCAGGGTGCCGAGCGTGGCCATGGCGGCGCAGTGGTCCGGCCCCAGGGCATGGAGCAGGCCTTGGGACAGGCCGAGCAGGAAGGCGAGCAGGATGGGAGCCACGACGGCGCACCCTAGCCGTGGTTTAACCCTGTGGCCAGCAGGAGGACGTCCCACACCATGCGCATTGCCCATCCCCGAACTTCCGCCGCGTTGCTGCTCGCGGGTCTGCTCGCACTGTCGGGCTGCTCCACCGACCCTGGTCCGGAGCAGCTGAAGAAGGCCGAGGAGCGCTACCAGGAGCTGATCAACCAGAAGCTCCCCGCCCAGGACCCGGCGTGGGCGGAGGTCGCCGCCCAGTTCGAGGCCGTTCCCAAGGACTCCAAGGTCCGCCCGGAGGCCGACAAGCGTCTGTCCGCGCTGAAGGCCGCGCAGGAGAAGATCCCGCCGCGTCCCCTGGCCCGGCCGGGTGCGACGGGGCGCGGGGCCAGCGACGTGGAGGCCAAGCGCGCCGCGTGTGAATCGCTCGCGAAGAAGATGGGCGAGGCCCACACGGACACGACGCGCAACATGCTGCGCAAGGTACTGGAGAGCTGCCAGGCGGACCTGGTCAAGCTGGAGGCCCACGACCACCCGCCGGGCGAAGAGGTCCATCCGCCGGGCGAGGGCGCGCGCTGAAGCCCCTGGCGCACGCGTGGAGTTGAGAAGCCCCCGGGGTCTGGGTATGGAGCCGACGCATGCCCATGCCCCAAGCAGGTGACAAGGCCCCCGGCTTCTCGCTCCCCGACCAGAGCGGCGCCACCGTCTCCCTCTCGCAGTTCAAGGGGCGGCACGTCGTCCTCTACTTCTATCCGAAGGACGCGACCCCCGGCTGCACCACGGAGGCGTGCGACTTTCGCGATGAGCACTCCGCGCTGGTGAAGGCCGGCGCGGTGGTGCTGGGCGTGTCGCCGGACAGCGTCGCGTCCCACCAGAAGTTCGCCACGAAACAGGGGCTGCCGTTCTCGCTCCTGGCGGACCCGGACCACGCGTTGGCGGACGCGTACGGCGTGTGGGGGGAGAAGTCCCTCTATGGCCGCAAGTTCATGGGCCTCATCCGCGCGACCTTCCTCATTGGCCCGGACGCGAAGGTCGTCCGCGTGTGGCCCAAGGTGAAGGTGGCCGGCCACGTCGCGGAGGTCCTGTCCACGCTCCAGGGCGGTGCGTCCTCCGACGCGGCTCCGGCCCCGAAGAAGGTTCCGGCGAAGAAGGCCTCCGCGGCGGAGGCGAAGCCGGCGGCTGTCAAGAAACCGGCGGCGAAGAAGGCTCCGGCGGCGAAGGGCGCGGCCAAGAAGGGCGCTCGCGCCTGACGCGGGGCGGGCGCCGGTGCACTCCTGGCGGGACAGGGAGGCCGGGACCGTGTATGCCTGCGCCCGTGGCTGGCTCCTCTCTCCCCGGGCGGGGCTGGCCGTTCACGATGATGCCCTGTCGGCCCTCGGGCCGGACAGCGGGCGGCCGGCAGGGCCTGCCCTCGGGTGGATGCCCGGTGGTGGGCGAGAACGGCATGACCATTCCTCGGGGATGGCGGAGACGATGAACATGCGCGAGCGAGGCATTCAGCGGTGGATGGGGGCGGCGGCGCTGGCGGCGGGCGTGCTCTTGGGCACGGCCTGTGGCGGGCTGCCCGAGACGGGCGGCAAGCAGCCGGACGAGTCGCGGGGCAATGCCTTCGCGCAGCGTGGGACGCAGCCGGAGGCCGTCTACAACGTGGCCGAGCAGCAGGGGCATGAGAACCCCGCTGACGCGCACCACGGTGACGCGGTCGCGAAGCTGCCTCCCCACGTGCTGACGGTGGACCGGGGCTACAACGCCACCATCGAGAAGATTGGCTCCAGCATCGACCCGCGCACGCCGGCCAATGCGGGCAAGTCCAACAACTCCAAGTGGGACGACGCGGGCGGCATGATGGCGCACCGCTACGGCGTGCTCGGCGGGGCGACCTATTCGCCCGCGGCCGAAGGGCTGGGCGGCTGGAACGTCTCCACCGCGAACGAGGGCACGCGCGGCTTCGATGCGCCGTACTCCTACGTCAGCCCGCCCGTCTACCTGCAGAACCGGTAGTCGGACCGCGGTCCAGGGATGCCCGCCGGCCAGCGTGCCAGCGGGCGTCCGGACTCCGGGCCCGCCACTCCCGGCCGGGCGCTGGGGTGGCCACTCCTTCTGTCGAGGCCATGACGGCTTCTGGAGGGAGCAGGCCATGCACTCAAGGAGACTTCATCACTGGACGCTGGTGGCGGTGTGCGCCGCGACGGCCGCGCTGGTGGGCCCCGGCTGCAACCGCGACAAGCCCACGATGCCGCGCACGGGTGGCGCCTACGAGGGCGTCGCCAACACGCAGCAGCCCGCGCCACCGGGAACGGGTGGCTCGGGCGCGACCACGCCCACGGACGCGAAGGGGATGCCGCTGAAGAAGGACGCGGAGGCGCGCGGAGCCCACCAGGGCCAGCAGAACCAGATTGGCGCGCCCGGCTTCACCACGCCCCAGGAGCCGGTGCCCGGAGACCGGGGCGGGGCCCTCCGCTTCCAGGGGCCCATGGGCCAGGGCTCGCAGCTGGGCTCCAGGCACGCCACCCACTAACGCGACGCGAGCATGACCTCCGTGGGGTCCTTGCCGGTGAAGGCACTGGCAAGGCCCTCGGCCAGCGAGCGGTGCTCCGCGTCGCCCAGCGTGGCGAGCCGGTCCTCGGCGGGGTGCGCGAAGCGGGCGGCAAGCGCGTCCAGGCGCCGGTGGGCTTCGGTGATGCGCTCGCGCGGGACGCGGCCGGACTCCACCGCCTTCACCAGCGCTTCGATGGCGGTGCGCTGCACGTCCGCCTTGTGGCACACGAGGAACAGGTCCACGCCCGCGAGCGTGCCCTGCACCGCGGCCTCCGCCACGGAGTAGTGGTCCGCGATGGCCTTCATCTCCAGGTCGTCGGAGACGACCACGCCGTCGAAGCCCAGCTCCTTGCGCAGCAGGTCGTGCAGCGCGCGGTGGCTCATGGTGGCCGGGACGCCCTGCTCCAGCGCGTCGAACAGCACGTGCGCCGTCATCAGCGACGCGAGCCCCGCCTTCGCGAAGGCCTGGAACGGCACCAGCTCCACGCGGCGCAGGCGCTCCAGGTCGTGCGGCAGCTTCGGCAGGGTGAGGTGGCTGTCTGTCGTCGTGTCGCCGTGACCGGGGAAGTGCTTCCCGCAGGACGCCACGCCGCCGGCCTCCAGTCCCTTCGCGAGCGCCACGCCCAGCCGGCCCACCTCCACCGGGTCACGGCTGAAGCTGCGGTCGCCAATCACGGGGTTGGCCGGGTTGGTGTCCACGTCGAGCACGGGCGCGAAGTCCCAGTCGAAGCCCACGGCGCGCAGCTCGTGCGCGAGCAGCCGGCCCACGCGCTCGGCCAGGGCTTCGTCGCCGCGCTGTCCCAGCTCGCGCATGGGGGGCAGGGCGGTGAAGGGCTCACCGCGAAGGCGCGCCACCCGGCCGCCCTCCTGGTCCACGGAGAGGATGAAGGGCCGGCCCGCGCGCGTCTTGATGTCACGGCACAGCGCCGCGGTCTCCGCCGCGGTGCCCACGTTGCGCTTGAAGAGGATGGCGCCGTAGATGCCGTCGTCCATCAGCGCCGCGAGGTCGGCGTCGATGCGGGTGCCAGGGAAGCCCACCATGAAGAGGCGGGCACAGTCGCGATAGAGGGCGGAAGCAGGGCTCACGGCCGCGCAGTGTGGCAGAGCCCGCCGCCCATGGGGCAGCGGATGCGCTCACCGAGCGTCGGCTGCCTGTCAGGGCGCGGAGCGGCCAGGGCTACTTCCGGAGCAGGGTGCCTTCGAAGAAGAACGCCAGGCACGCGGCCAGGATGAGCCACGTCCACAGCGGCACCGCGGGCTTGTCCGCGTCCCCCGTGGAGGCCTTCACCGTGTCCTCGCCGAAGTAGGCCGTCAGCGTATCCGGCGGCACGCGCGTCAGGTCGCTCTCCGCCGGGTCCAGCGTGGCGGCGAAGTCCAGCGCGGCCACGGGCTTTCCGTCCGCGCCCAGCACCGCGTGCACGCCCGGCTCCACCGTGGGGCCCGCCACGAACGAACCGTCCGGCTGTGCCTTCACCGGCAGCTCGCTGCCATCCGGCGCGCGCACGCCCGCCACCTTCTGCGTGCCCTCCGGGCGCAGGGTCACCGTCTCGCCCACGCGCACGCGCACCTCTTCGCGCTCCTCCAGCGAGCCCGTGAGGTACGCGGCGAAGCGCTGCATCAGCGGCAGGAAGCTCGTGCGGATGGCGAAGTCGCTCCAGTCGCGGTCCACCGTGCTGGTGAACAGCGCCACGCGCCCCTTGCCCCGGCGCGCCACCGCCACCGCGGGTGCCCCGTCCTCGTATGTGGCCAGCACCTGGCTGGTGCCCGGCGCGGACGGGCTGTCCGCCTCCAGCAGCATGTACTTGTAGAAGCGCGCCCCGATGAGCCCCTCCTCCGCGCGGCCCGTGAAGGGCGCGAACAGCGGATGGTCCACCTTCACCTGCGCCAGCTTCGCCGTCTTCGTCTCCGCGTCCGGGTCCTCGCGCTCGGCGCTCGTGCGCACCAGGCGCAGGGGGCGCGGCAGGAGCGTGCCCAGCCGTGAGTTGTACGCCTCCGGGTTCACGTGGTCGCCCACGCTCACGAAGAGGCCGCCGCCGTTCTCCACGAAGGCCGCCAGCTTCCGCGCCTCCTCCTCCGACGGCGCCGGGGCGTTGAGCAGCAGCACCAGGTCATACGCGCTGAAGTCCTCGCGCAGCCCCACCTCCGCGTCGCGCACCGCCACGTCCACCGGCGAGCCCGGCGACGTGAGCGCCGCGTCCACGAAGAAGGCCTCGTCCCGGTAGCGCGTCGCGTGCGGCGAGCCGTTCACCACCAGCGCCTTCAGCCCGCGCGGCACCGGCAGCACGAAGGCCCGCCGGTCATCCTCCGCCAGCGCGTCCGGCGCGAGCGTCACCTGGCCCACCACCGTGCCGCCCTGCGGGAAGCGCACCGTCAGCGTCTTCTGCGTCGTGCCGCCCGCGGGCACGTCCACGAAGCCCTTGGCCAGCGTGGACTCGCCCACGCGCACCGCGGCCTCCAGGTCCTTGGCCGGCGTCGCGCCGAAGTTCCGCACCGTGAAGGTGAACTGGTACGCGCGCGGCCCCGCCTGCAGCGCGGGCTCCACCCGCAGGTCCACCAGCGCGTGGTTGTCCAGCGACTCGCGTCCGGACGCCACGTCGCGCAGCACGACCTCCGGCTTCACCATCGCGCCCGTGGGCCCCTTCACCGTGGGCGGCGGCGCTTCCAGCCGGAGGCCGGAGCCCGTCATGTCGGAGACCACCACCAGGCGCTTGCCCGGCATCGGGTTCTCCTCCAGCGACCGCGCGGCCATGTCCAGGCAGCGCGACAGGTCCGCCGTGCCGTAGGTGGGCTTCGCCTCGTCCACCAGCGCGCGCAGCCGTGCCCGGTCGAAGCCCGGCGGCGGGGGCGCTTCCGGTGACGCCGTGCACACCATCACCGTCGCGGGCTCCTCCGGCAGCAGGTCCTTGAGCGCGTCGCGCGCCTCGTCGCGGCCCTTCTCGAAGTTCGACGTGCCGTCCGACCAGCGCATGGACAGCGACGCATCCAGGATGACCGCCGTGGCCGCCGGCCCGCGCGTCACCGTGGCCGCCTGCGCGTCGCGGGTGAACTCCGGCCGAGCCAGCGCGATGGGGATCGCCAGCAGGATGAGCGTGCGCAGCGCGTACAGCAGCAGCCGCTTCAGCTTGAGCCGGCTCGCCGTGCGCTTCTGGCTGCGCAGCACGAACGCGAGCGGCCCGAACGGATGTGCCCTCGGCCGGCGCCGGTCGAACAGGTGCACCAGCACGGGGATGAGCGCGCCCAGCGTGCCCAGGAGGAACCACGGATTGCCGAACGTCACCGGCGCCTCCCTCGGCGTCCCAGGAAGCGCAGCAGCACCTCATCCAGCCGCTCGTCGGTGCGCACCAATTCGTAGTCCACGTCGGCTTCAGCGCACTTCGCCTTCACGTCCGCGAGGAACGCGCCGAACTCCTCCAGGTAGCTCTGCTTGATTTCACGCGGGTTCACCTCGATGCGGCCCTCGCCCTCCATGTCCAGGAAGAGCGTGGGGTCGTCGAAGGGGAACGTCAGCTCCGCCGGGTCCACCAGATGGAACACCGCCACGTCGTTCTTGCGCTGCCGCAGGGCCAGGATGCGCTTGAGCGCCTCCTGCCGTTCATCCAGCAGGTCCGACAGCACGATGACCGTGGAGCGCCGGGGCAGCACCTCCGCGAGATGATCCGCCGCGCTGCCCAGGTCCGTGGGGCCCTTGGCCTCCGTGTGCTCCAGCGCGTCCAGCAGCACGTTGAGGTGGCCAGCGGAGGCGCGGGGCGGCACGTCCTTGAACGCGCCGCCCACCATGACGGCCAGGCCCGCCGCGTCCTGCTGGCGCACGAGCAGGTAGCTGAGCGCGCCCGCGAGCGTCTTGGCCACCTCCAGCTTGGACATCGCGCCGCTCTGGTAGCCCATGGACGCGGACGCATCCACGACCATCACCGAGCGCAGGTTCGTCTCATGCTCGAAGCGCTTGACGTAGTACTTGTCGAACTTGCCGTAGGCCTTCCAGTCCAGGTGGCGCAGCTCGTCGCCGGGGGCGTACTCCTTGTGCTCGGCGAACTCCACGCTCTGGCCCTGATGGGGGCTCTTGTGGAGGCCGGACAGCACGCCCTCCATCACGGCGCGGGCGCGCAGCTTCACGCCCTGGAGGCGGGACAACGTCTGGGCGTCGAGCAGCGACATGGGATGGAGGTCCCTAGCCCTTCACCACCGTGAGGAGCTGGTCGATGAGCTTCACGGACGTGATGCCGTCGCTCTCCGCGGTGAAGTTGGGCAGCACGCGGTGGCGCAGCACGGGCCTCGCCAGCGCCCGCACGTCCTCCACCGTGGCCACGAAGCGGCCGTTGAGGATGGCGCGCGCCTTGGCCGCGAGCACCAGGTACTGGCTCGCACGCGGGCCCGCGCCCCAGGACACGTTCTTCGCCACGAAGTCCGGCGCGCCCGCTTCCTTGGGACGCGTGTGGCGCACCAGCTCCACCGCGTAGCGCACCACGTGGTCCGGCACCGGCACGCGGCGCACCAGCTCCTGGAGGGCGAGGATGCGCTCGGGGGACAAAATCTTCTCCAGCTTCGGCGGCGCGCCGGCGGTGGTGCTCTTGACGATCTGCACCTCCTCCTCGGCGGTGGGGTAGCCCACGTCCACCAGGAACATGAAGCGGTCCAGCTGCGCCTCGGGGAGGGGATAGGTGCCCTCCTGCTCGATGGGGTTCTGCGTCGCGAAGACGAGGAAGGGCAGCTCCAGCGGGTACGTGCGGCCACCGGCGGTGATGCGGTACTCCTGCATGGCCTGGAGGAGCGCGGCCTGCGTCTTGGGCGGCGTGCGGTTCACCTCGTCCGCGAGGATGATGTTCGCGAACAGCGGGCCCTGCATGAAGCGGAAGGAGCGGCGGCCCGTGGTCTTGTCCTCTTCCAGGATGTCCGTGCCGGTGATGTCCGACGGCATCAGGTCCGGCGTGAACTGGATGCGGTTGAAGGACAGGTTGAGCACGTCCGCCAGCGTGGAGATGAGCAGCGTCTTCGCCAGGCCCGGCACGCCCACGAAGAGGCAGTGGCCGCGGCTGAAGAGCGAAATCAGCAGGTGCTCCACCACGTCCCGCTGGCCGACGACGCGCTTTTCAATCTGCTCGACGATGGCGTTGCGGGCCTGGGCAAGCTCCTCGACGGCGCGCAGGTCCTCGGGGGTGGCGTCGGACTGGGGAAGAGG
>NZ_RAVY01000111.1:0-32800 GCF_003611625.1 Corallococcus sp. CA054B | reverse complement strand
AGATTGTATAAGAGACAGGTTTCATATGTATGTGTTGGATTGAATGAACAAACACACCCCGGGGGGCCGGCAGGGGTGTCCGTTCAGTCCGAAGGGGCCTGCGCCATTCGTGGTCCGCATGTCTCAGCATTGAAGCACGCCGGGTCCTGCGTTTCTTCACTCGGAGGGTGTTGGGACACGCGTCCAGCGGCCTTCACCAGTGAAGCTTGCCCTGCGGGGCGACACCAATGAAATCAACCACTTGGGCCCTGGCACGGAAGGTGCTCTGGGAAGGCCTGCATCGGGAGGCACCGGGTGTCGGAGCCTGGCGCTTGTCTGCGTGGGGGACCCTCAATGCGAGTCGAGGTCGGTATGCGTGGGACGTTGAGCCTGTGGATGGTGGTGGTGCTGTTCGTGGCGCTGCGCGCGAATCCGGGGGACGCGCACGAGGTGGCAGTCCAGGCGGATGCGTGGTCGCGGTCGCTGGTGTCGTCGGGCCTGATGGCCTCCACCACGAAGCGCGAGGTGCTGGGGGGTGGGCTTGCGCACTACAGCTGGAAGGTGCGGGTGGGCGCGGGGAAGTACGACGCCATCACCGTGCACCGCGTGGTGCGTGAGTCCTACCCGTGGATTCCGGCGCGCAGCAGCCGGGCGGTGTTCATGGTGCACGGGGACCTGTGGGGCTTCGTGCCCGCGTTCCTCACCAGCAGCTGCGTGACGACGATGCCGGAGAACCGCTCCCTCGCGACGTACCTGGCGAGCCAGGACGTGGACGTGTGGGGCCTGGACCTGCGCTGGGTGGGCGTGCCGGAGGCGGAGACGGACTTCCAGTTCATGGAGGGCTGGAACATGGAGTCTCACGTGAAGGACGTGGGCACGGGGCTGGCGCTGGCGGACGTGGTGCGGCGGCTGGGCGGCAACGGCGGCAATGATCGGATGTTCCTCCTGGGCTGGAGCCGGGGCGCGACCCTCGGGTACGCGTACCTGGACGGGGAGTCGCAGCGCCCGCGCTCCCTGCGCCGGGTGGACGGCTTCGTGCCCATGGACATGGTGCTGCGCTACGGGCCGGACGCTGCCGAGCAGCGCCAGTGGGCGTGCCAGCGGTACGAGGCGCTCCAGGCCGCCCGCGACGAGGGCCGCACGGAAGGGGGCCTCCTGGGGCCCGCGCCGGGCATGCCGGTGAAGACCATGGGGGAGCTGGCGAGCCGTGCTCCCAACGCGCCGTCTCCACTGGCCCCGGCGGGCTTCGCGGGCCCCATCCGTCCCACCAACCGGAAGTTCGCGGTCATCGCCGCCGGGCGGACCGGGGCGCTGCTGGCGCCGCTCCAGCCAATCACGCCGGGCTACCACCTGGCGGGCAGCGTGCCGGACACCGCGGGCCTCCCGGACCGGACGGCCTACACGTCGGAGTCCACCCTGTTCGACTACCTCCAGCTGGCGGTGCCCTACCAGAGCCTCAACGAGGTGGTGGAGACGGAGAAGCAGCTGTGTGGCCTGGACGTGCCCTACGACGACCACCTCAAGGACGTGAAGGTGCCGGTGCTGTACGTGGGCGCGGGGGGCGGCGTGGGCCGCTATGGCGAGTACTCCACGCGCCTGCTGGGCAGCAAGGACGTCACCCACCTCATCGTGCGCAACCGGCCGGAGGGGGAGCGCGCGCTGGACTTCGGCCACGCGGACCTGTTCCTCGCCCGGGACGCGCGCGTGCGCGTGTGGCAGCCCATCCTCCAGTGGATGCGGGCGCGCTGAGGGGCTACTCCGCCTTCCACAACCCGTGACGGCGGGCCCGGCGGCCCAACGTCACGGGGTCCATGCCCAGGGCCACGGCGGCGCGGCGCAGGACGCCGCCGTGGCGCTCCAGGGCCTCGCGGATGAGGTCGCGCTCCACCTGCTGGAGCCGGGCCCTGAGCGAGCCGTCCCCGGTGGGGTCCGCCCGGGGCAGCGTGTTGCTGAGGAGCGCGGGCGGCAACAGGCGCCGGGTGAGCATCTCCCCGGGCCGGGACAGGAGCACCGCCCGCTCCACCACGTTGCGCAGCTCGCGCACGTTGCCCGGCCAGCCGTAGCCGTGCAGCACCTCGTCCGCGTCCGGGGCCACGCCCGTGGCGGAGCGCTTGAGGGTGCGGTTGAACTGCTCCACGAAGGCGCGGGCCAGCTCCGGGATGTCCTCCGGGCGCTCGCGCAGGGGCGGGATGTCGATGGTGAAGCTGTTGAGCCGGTAGAAGAGGTCCGCGCGGAAGCGGCCGGCGCGCACCTCCTCGCCCAGGTCCCGGTTGCTCGCGGCCACCACGCGCACGTCCACGTGGCGCACCTGGGTGCCGCCCACCGGGCGGATGTCGCCCGTCTCCAGCACGCGCAACAGCTTCGCCTGGAGGTTGGGCGTGGTGTTTTCAATCTCGTCCAGGAAGATGGTCCCACCGTTGGCGAGCACGAAGAGGCCCGGGTGGTCCGACACCGCGCCGGTGAAGGCCCCCTTCACGTGGCCGAACAGCTCGCTCTCCAGCAGCGTCTCCGTGAGCGCGCCGCAGTCCTGGACGACGAGCGGCAGGTCCCCGCGGCCGGAGAGCCGGTGGAGGATGCGCGCCAGCACCTCCTTGCCGGTGCCCGTCTCGCCCTGCAGCAGCACCGCCACCCGGTGGGGGGCCACCAGGCGCACCATCTCCATCACCCGCTGCATGGGCGGGCTGCGAAAGCCCACGTCCTCCCCGTGGCGGCCCACGCCCACCACCGGCGTCTGGGCCAGCGCGCGCTCGCGCATGAGGTTGCGCTCCAGCTCCAGCGCCATGCGCCACTGCTCCGTGCGGAAGCCGTGCTCGCGCCCCGCCTGGAGCACCGCCTCGCGCAGGGTGTCCGGGTCCGGCCACGCGCCCAGGGCCCGGTAGATGCGGCCGGTGTTGAAGAGCGCCACCAGCCGCTCCGGGGCCGCCGGGGCGCAGTAGACGATGCGCGAGGCCAGGTCGCTGGGCGGCCCCGCCCCCGTGGGGTCCACCTCCGCGCGCAGCTCCGCCAGGGACTCCACCAGCGCGAGCGCCTGCGACTCGTCCTGGCCGCACACCAGGAGCACCGCCATGTCTCCGCGCGTGAGCAGCGCGTGCACCTCCTCCGAGGTGGCGGCGAAGTGCGGCGTGGCCACGCCGGCCAGTGCCTGGCGCACCGCGCGTGACTCGTCGTCCGAGGCGAAGGCCGCCACCACCTGCAGGTGGGACGTGGCCAGGTAGCGGGCCAGCTTCACGCCGTCCGCCGCGTCGAAGGCGCCGAAGCTGATGCCCAGCGCCGCGACGGTGCCCCCACTGCTCGCTGTGTCGTGGCGCCAGCGCACCGTGCCCTGCACCCGCACGTGCGCGCCCGTGTCCGGCAGCGAGAAGGCCATCTCCACCGGCTCGTTCTCGTGCGGGCCCTCGGAGGGGCGGCGCGGCGTGGCGATGAGACCGATGCCCGTCTCGCTGATGTTCACGGACCAGCAGCCATGCAGCGCCGGCTGGGTCACCACCTTCACGTAAAGCGGCTTGCGCTCGCTCCGGGGCACCTGCTCGGACGCGGGGCGCGACATGGGGTGCGTCACTCGACCGGCCTCATGGCCGCCGCGCGGCGGGCTTCCTGGAAAAATACGGACATCGCGGACGGGTTTCTGCCTGATTCTCCCGTCATCGCAAGTCGGCGGCAAAGAGGATGTCCCCCCGGCACGTCGCAACTGGACACGGGTCCAAAATGCCCTGCCCGAAACGATGGCTCGCGCGTTCCCACACCGCACCACAACCGCGGTGCGAAACATCCGTGCTCCCGGGGTGCGCATCCCACGCGACGGGCTGTATCGCCCCTTCCGGTGTGTTGAAGGATTCCAACCGGGCCGTCTGAAATTGATGTCTGTCTTTCGGAGTTGAACCTGCCTGGCGTGCAAGCGGGTTCAGCGTCGCTTGTGTTCGAAATAGAACTTCGATATTCGGTTTATCACCTTGGAGCACGGCAGGCTTTTCCCCCGCTGCCGCAGATGGAGCACCCGAACACACGTCACGTTGTCTTTCTCCTCCCGTCGACGCGGCCCTGTGGAACAGGTCCGGGAGCACGAGAGGGGATTGCCCCGCCGTAAAGCCAGACATCTCCCAGCCATGCCTCTGTCTCCTGTCGTTGGAGCATGGCCTTTCACTGCCTGTCCTTTCCCCCTGGGCCAACCCCTTGAAGAAAACCCTCCTCCTGGTTGAAACGTTGTTCGTCCTGGGCGCCGCTGGTTGTGGTGCTCCGGATGGTTCCCTTCCGGCGGAAGACCGCCAGCCGTCGCTCGACACGTCCGGCGAGGACCTCACCACCACCGGCTGCACGCAGCTCACGCCCGCCAGCGTGAAGGCCAGCGGCGACGACGGCACCGGCAGCGTCGCGACGAACACGCTGGATGATCAGCTCACCACGCGCTGGAGCAGCCTGGGCAAGGGCCAGTGGATTGACTACGACCTGGGCTCCACCAAGAGCGTGGGCGCGATGGCGGTGGCCTGGCACGAGGGCAACAAGCGCGCGAACACGTTCACCATCTCCGTGTCACCGGACGGCTACACCTATACGCAGGTGTTCAGCGGCAAGAGCAAGGGCACGACCACCGCGGCGGAGACGTACACCTTCACGCCGGTGACGACGCGCCGGGTGCGCGTCACGGTGCAGGGCAACACCCTCAACGACTGGGCCAGCATCGCGGAGGCGCGCCCCTGCGCCGGCACCACCACGACGCCGCCCCCCACCACGCCGGGCGGCATCGTGTGGCGGGGCGACTTCGAGTCCGGCAACCGCAGCCAGTGGGACGGCACGCAGATGATGTCCGCGGACCGGCTCCAGGTCGTCTCGTCGCCTGTGCGCGAGGGCGGCTTCGCCCTCAAGGCAACGGTGAAGCAGGGCGATGACCCCATCAACTCCAGCGGCAACCGCAACGAAATCTTCAAGCAGACGAAGGAGGCGGTGGGCTCCGAGTACTGGTACCGCTGGAGCACGCGCTTCGCGGCGGACTTCCCCAGCGTGAACACCTGGCAGCTCTTCACCCAGTGGCACCACGACGGGTGCTGCGGCTCGCCGCCGGTGGAGTTCTACGTCTATGGCGAGGAGATGCGGCTCAACATCGGCGGGTCCCCGGGCACCATCGTCTGGCGCACGCCGCTGGTGCGCAACACGTGGCACGACTTCGTCTTCCACGTGAAGTGGTCCCCCAACGCGAGCGTGGGCTTCGTGGAGCTGTACTACGACGGCCAGCTGGTGCTGCCCAAGCGCTACATCGCGACGCAGTACTCCGGGCAGCTCAACTACCTGAAGATCGGCCTGTACCGGAACGACACCATCGCGCCGGTGGGCGTCGTCTACCACGACGGCTGGGTGATGGGCCGGACGCAGGCGGACGTGCTGGATGCCAACTACAAGCTGAAGTGAGACGCCGGCCGCGTGCCCCGGTAGGCGCCGGGGCGCGCTCCGGGATAGGCTTTCACGAGCCCATCCCGAGGAGTCGTCTCATGCGTCTGTGCGCCGCGTTGACCGCCGTGTCCCTGCTGGCGTCCTGCACCACGACCTATGCCATCCCCAAGCCGGAGCTGGCGCGGCTGGATGGCTTCCGGGACGAAAACGCGGCGCTGATGCGGGAGCTGGGCGACGTGATGCTCAACCGCGTCACGGAGCGCCAGCGCACGGTGCGCGACGTGGAAGGCCAGGCGCACCAGTTCACGTCCGACACGCCGCTGGCGCTGGCACGGGTCTCCGCCCAGACGGACGCGGAGTTCCAGCGCTTCATCGAGGTGGGCGTGGACGGCGACCGCTTCCGGGGCGTGCCCCTGGAGGGCTCCACCTCCAGCGCCGCCGCGCCCCCGGTCATCGTCCCCCTGTCGGAGGTGGACCACGCCCGGCTGCGCGAGTTCAGCCTGGGCAAGACGCTGCTGCTGACGGGCACCATCGGCGTCGTGTTGATGGGGTCGCTGGTCATGGTGAGCAAGCTCTTCAAGCCCACCTCCGGTTCGGATGGCGACCACCCTGGTGGCGTCATCGAGCTGGGCCCCCAGCCCCGGGCAGTCCCTGAGACCTTGTGATGCCTTTCGCTAGCGCGCGTCCGTGCGCTGGCGCAGCAGCCCCTCCTGGGCCACGGAGGCCACGAGCCGCCCGTCGCGGGTGAAGACGTGCCCGCGCGCCAGGCCCCGGGCGTTGCCGGCCCAGGGGCTCTCCATGGTGTAGAGCAGCCAGTCATTGATCTTCAGGTCGCCGTGGAACCACAGCGCGTGGTCCAGGCTGGCCATCTGGAAGCCCGGCTGGAGGAACGTCTGCGCGTGCGGCTGGAGCGCGGTGCCCAGCAGGTTGAAGTCGCTGGCGTACGCGAGCACGTAGCGGTGCACCTGGGGCTCGTCGGGCATGGCGCCGTCGGCGCGGAACCAGACGTGCTTCACGGGCGGCTCGGCCTTGGGCTCGAAGGGGTCCACATACGTCACCGGGCGCATCTCGATGGGCTTGGCGGAGAGGAACTTCTCCCGGTGCCGCTCCGACATGCGGCCCGCGTGGCGCCCCAGGAGCTCCAGGTCCGTGGGCAGCGACTCCGGCGGCGGCACGTCCGGCATGGTGGCCTGGTGCGTGAAGCCCGGCTCCTCGCCCTGGAACGACGCCATCAGCGTGAAGATGGGCTGGCCCTTCTGGATGGCCACCACGCGGCGGGTGGTGAAGCTGCCGCCGTCACGCACGCGGTCCACGGTGTAGACGACGGGCAGGCCCGCGTCGCCGGGGCGCAGGAAGTAGCCGTGCAGCGAGTGCACCGTGCGCTTCTCCTCCACCGTCTGGCTGGCGGCGGACAAGGACTGTCCCAGCACCTGCCCTCCGAAGAGCTGCCGGAAGCCCAGGTCCTGGCTTGCGCCACGGAACAGGTTCTCCTCGATGGGCTCCAGCTTCAGGAGCCCCAACAGCTCGTCCAGCACGCGGCTCATGTACGTCCTCCCGTTTTGACGCACCCCGTCCATATCCCAGCCCCCAGGCCGGTGCGCGGACCAATGTAGAGTGCGGCGCCTTTCTGCCCCGGAGGAGCCCGTGGCCTCGCTTTCCCTGCCAGACACCGTCCGGCGGCACCCGGCGGCCTGGGGCATGGCGGCCACGTTCGCCGCCAGCCTGCTCCTGCGAGGGCTGTACCTGGCGGCCTCTCCGGACCGGGACTGGCCCTTCTCCGTCTTCTTCGCGGGCGACGCGCGCTTCTTCCACACCGCCGCGCTGGACCTGGCGCGGGGCCGCGAAGGCCCCATCGCCCTGCCCTACCACCCGCCCCTGTTCCCCGCCCTCCTGGGACTGCTGTACCGGGTGCTGGGCGAGCCCCAAGGCAGCGCGCTGCCGTACAAGCTGGCGCTCGCCTGTCTGGGCTCGGCCACGGTGGCCCTCTGCCAGGGCTTCTGGCGGCGCCTGCTGGGAACGCCGTGGAGCCTGGTGGCGGCGGGGCTGTATGCCACGAGCTTCGGGTGGCTGGTGCTCTCCACCACGTACAGCAATGAGACGCTGTCCGCGCTGTGGCTGTGTTTCACCTGTGCGCTGGCATTGCGTATGGGCGGCGGGGTGCCGTCCTGGCCCGCGGTGCTGGGATTGGGCGCGGTGATGGGCTGGGGCACCCTCACCCGCGCGGAGCACCTGGGGCTGTGGCCCTTCCTCCTGGCGTATGCGTGGACCGCGCGCGAGCGGGCGCACTGGAGGCCGTGGGCCCTGCGCTGGGGCGCGGCGATGGGCGTGTCCCTGCTGCTGCTCGTTCCTTCCGCGCTGCACAACCTGGACACGATGCGCGAGCTGAACGCGCGGGCGCCGCACCTGGAGCCCCTGCCGGAGTGGGTGCCCGTCACCGTGTACGGGCCGCTCAACTTCGCCATGGCCAATCATGCCGGCGCCACCGGGGGCTTCACCCCGGCGCTGATCAACCAGGGCGGCAGCAACGGCCAGCTGGACCCATCCCGCCCGGAGCACCGGCGCCTGCTGTTGCATGGCTACGCGGAAGGGCTGCGCTGGATGGTGGCCTCGCCGGGCGACGCGGCCCGGCTGCTCTGGACGAAGCTGGACCTGTGGCTGGACGGCCTGAGCCTGGGCGTCGGCGTGTCGGACGTACCCGGAGGCCTCACTGGCGAGCGCGCCCCGGTGGACGTGTTCGTCCCCGACGCCGCGTGGCTCAAGTGGCCGCTGGCGGCGCTGCTCCTCGCCGGGATGCTGCTGTCGCTCAAGCCCGCGCACGCGCCCTTCCGGCTGCTGTCGCTGGTGGTGCTGCACCGGGTGCTGATAACGCTCGCCTTCTTCGGCTATGCGCGCGGCCTGCTCGTCGTCTTCCCCGCGCTCCTGCCGCTGCTGGTGCTGCCGCTGAAGGTCCTGGGGGAGCGCCACGCGGCCGTGGCCCGGAGGTTGCCCGCGCTCGCCGGGGCGCTGCTCTTGCTCGTGTGGGCGGAGGCCGCGCTCGTCGCCACGCGGGAGACGCCCCGCCGCTTCATGGCCAGCGGCACCACCGACGCCGTGAATGGCAAGCTCATCCAGGACGACCGCGTCCGGCTCTGGCCCCAACCTTGAGCGAGTGAACACTGCAAGCCATTGAAACCACTTCGTTTCCCCAAATTCGTCCCTAATCAGGAATAACCGCAATACCCACTTAAAAAGCGCATGACCTAAGCAGGGAGACGCTCCGCCCCGGAGCCCGCCGGTCCCGTCCGGCGGCATCACCCGAGGAGACGTCATGCGCCCCCTGCGGTCCGCGTTGTGTTGTCTTGCCCTCCTGGTGTCATCCACGACGTACGCATTCCAACCCTCCCAGCCCGAGCAGCAGAGCGCGGTGGCGAAGAAGGCCTTCTTCAAGCCGGACCTCTACCTCCCCATCCAGAACGTGCCGCTGGAGAAGGCGCGGTCGCTGATGCCGCGCGCGGGCGCGGACAAATGGGCGGGGTTCGTCGCCCGCTTCGGCGGCAACGTGCAGGTGTACCTGGATCCGCTGTCCGGCATGCCCACGGGCATCCAGGGCAGCTTCCCGCTCATCCCGGGTGACGGCTTCCGCAACAACGTCACGCTCGAAGCCGTGCGCCAGGGGCTGGGCCGCTCGGTGGGCAGCGTGGACGAGTCCGTGGTGGGAGAGCTCGTCTTCAAGTTCGTCGCGGACCATCAGGACGCGATTGGCGTGGACCTCTTGCAGCTGGGCTCGCCGCGCGTGACGCAGGTGTCGGACACGCTGTGGCAGGTGCACATCCCGCAGGTGGTGAACGGCATCACGGTGCGGCACGGCCGGCTGGCGGCCACCATCAGCCACGGCAACCTCATCCTCCTGGGCACGGAGGCGTGGGCCAACGTGGGCATCGACACGAAGCCCCGCTTCAGCGCGAACCAGGCCCTTGCCGCGGGCAGCACGTTCCTGGGCCAGACGCTGTCACCCACCAGCCTGTGGCAGCCGCCCACGCTGGAGGTGGCCCCCTACGCGCGCACGGGCGCGGCCTTCGGCCAGGGCTACGGGCACGCGCTGGTGTGGAGCTACGGCTTCTCCAACCCCGGTGAGCACGAGCGCTGGAAGGTGACGGTGGACGCCAACTCCGGCGAGGTGCTCGCCGTGGAGGATGACAACCACTACTTCGACGCGCAGGTGAAGGGCGGCGTGTACCCGTCCACCAACATCGGAACCTGCACGTCGAAGGAGACGTGCGGCACCATGCAGCCCAACACGCCCATGCCGTGGGCGAACACGGGCTTCGCGTCGCCCAACAACTTCACGGACGGCGCGGGCATCTACAACTACAGCACCGGCACCTTCAACACGACGCTCTCCGGCAAGTACGTGAAGATCGCCGACAGCTGCGGCGCCATCAACGTGAGCTCCGCCACGGGCAGCCTGGACCTGGGCGGCGTGAACAACGACCACGACTGCACGGTGCCCGCGGGCACGTCCCCGGGCAACACGCCGGCGGCGCGCTCCAGCTTCTACGAGCTGAACAAGATCAAGGAGGTGGCCCGCGGCTGGCTGCCCAGCAACACCTGGCTGCAGGGCCAGCTCACGTCCAACGTGAACCTGAACAGCACCTGCAACGCCTTCTGGAACGGCAGCAGCGTGAACTTCTACAAGTCCGGCGGTGGCTGCCGGAACACCGGTGAGATTGGCGCGGTGTTCGACCACGAGTGGGGCCACGGCATGGACAACTTCGATGCCAACGGCTCCCTGTCCAACTCCAGCGAGGGCTACGCGGACATCGCGGGCATCCTGCGCCTGCAGACGTCCTGCGTGGGTTACGGCTTCTTCCAGACGACGGACACGGGCTGCGGCCTGACGCCGGACGGCACGGGCTACAACCAGCAGGAGTCGCAGGTGGCGGGCCAGTCCTGGTGCAACCTGCGCTGCTCGGGCGTGCGTGACGCGGACTGGGCGGCGAGCGCGCCGAACATCCCGGCCACCCCGCAGAACTTCACCTGCAAGATGTGCTCGTCCGGCTCCGGCCCGTGCAGCAAGCAGGTGCACTGCGCCGCGTCCCCCGTGCGCCAGGCGGCGTGGGACCTGGTGACGCGCGACCTCACGGCCGCGCCCTTCAACTACAACTCCAACGACGCGTTCCTCCTGGGCAACAAGCTCTTCTACCAGGGCTCCGGCAACATCGGCACGTGGCACGCCTGCAACTGCACCGCCGGCACGTCCGACGGCTGCGGCGCGACGAACGGCTACATGCAGTGGCTGGCCGCGGACGACGACAACGGCAACCTGGCGGACGGCACGCCGCACATGACGGCCATCTACGCCGCGTACAACCGCCACAACATCGCCTGCTCCACGCCCGCGCCCACCAACGGCGGCTGCGCGACGGCGCCGACGGCGGCCCCCACCACCACGGCCACCCCGGGCGACAGCCAGGTGAGCCTGTCGTGGACCGCTTCCGCGGGCGCCAGCCAGTACTGGGTGATGAAGACGGAGGGCTTCGCGGGCTGTGACTTCGGCAAGGCGCGCGTGGCCACCGTCACCGGCACCAGCTACACGGACGCGGAGGTCGCCAACGGCCGCCAGTACTGCTACTCGGTCGTGCCCGCGAGCAGCAACGCGTGCTTCGGCCCGGCGTCCACCTGCACCTGCACCACGCCCACCTGCGCGGCGCCCGGCGCGCCCACGCTGTCCACCCCCGCCTCCGGCGCCACCGGCGTGGAGCTGCTCGCGGCGCTGGACTGGGCGGACGTGACGGGCGTGTCCGGCTACGAGGTCCAGGTGGCCACCGACAGCGCGTTCACCAACGTGGTGCGCAGCGCCAACTCGCTCGTGGCCAGCAACTGGAACGTGTCCCCGGGCCTGACGGCGAACACCGCCTACTACTGGCGCGTGCGGGCGCTCAACTCGTGCGGTGGCACCAGCTCCTGGAGCGCGACGCGCAGCTTCACCACGCGCGGCTGCGTCACCCTGGCGGCCCCCACCCTGACGTCCCCCGCCTCCGGCGCCACGGGCGTCGCGCTGACGCCGGCGCTGGACTGGTCCGACGTGACGAGCGCGGCCGGCTATGACGTGCAGGTGGCCACCGACAGCGCGTTCACCAACGTGGTGCGCAGCGCCACCGGCCTGTCCTCCAGCGCGTGGAACGTGACGCCGGGCCTGTCCAACCTCACGGCGTACTACTGGCGCGCGCGGGCCACCGACAGCTGCGGCGCGGGCGCGTACAGCACCGCCTTCAGCTTCACCACCACCAACGTGTGCACGCCCACCGTGGCCACGTACAACTCCAGCCTGCGCACCCCGGCCTGCGGCTCCGTGTGCGGCTGCGACACCGGCCCCACGCTCGTCAACGGGCGCGGCACGCTGTCCGGCGGCGTGGAGCCCAACCAGCCCAACACCCTGGGCGCCACCTGCGCGGACGGCAACTCCGGCAGCTACCACTCGGATGAGAGCATCGACCGCATCGTGCTCAAGACGGTGGACCAGGGCACCATCACCCCGGGCAAGCAGCTCACGGTGGACGTGACGGTGTGGTGCTACGGCACCAGCGACCAGCTGGACCTGTACTACACGACGAACACCACCACGCCGTCGTGGACCGCCATCAGCACGGGCCAGGCCTGCACCGCGGTGGGGGCGAAGACGTTCTCCTTCCCCGTCACCGTGGGCAGCACCACCGGCAACCACGCCGTGCGCGCGCAGTTCCGCTTCAGCAGCACCGCCACCAGTGCCTGCGTGGCCGGTTCGTACAACGACCGCGACGACCTGGTCTTCAACGTCACGTCCGCGGTGGCCGCCAACCCCACCGCCCCGTCCGCGAAGCAGGTGCGCGGCCGGGCCGTGACGGCGCGCTAGTCATCCCGGAAGTGACATGGGGGCTCCCGGTCCATGCCGGGGGCCCCCGTGCCTTTTCACGGCTTCACCACGTGTACACGACGGACGGCGCCGAGCGCTTCGCGGGCCCGTGGTGGACCATCTCGATGTTGTTGCCGTCCGGATCCAACACGAAGGCCGCGTAGTACCCCGGATGGTAGGAGCGCTCGCCGGGCGCGCCGTTGTCACGGCCCCCCGCGGCCACCGCCGCCTGGTGGAAGCGGTGCACCATCTCCCGGTCCTTCGCCTGGAAGGCCAGGTGCACGCGCGCGGTGGGCTCGCGGTCGTTGCTGAGGAAGAGCTCGTCCGCCGCCAGGTGCCGCTCGCTCTCGTTGAAGACCGGGATGCCCATCACCTCCAGCACCGCGCGGTAGAAGCGCTTGCTCGCCTCCAGGTCCCGGACCTGGAGGTGGACGTGGTCGAACATGCGGCCGTGGTGCAGTTCCATGGTCTGCCTCGTGGGGTTGGCGTGTCGGGTGTCGTTCAACACCGCGTGCTCCCGCGACCATCAGAGCTGCAATTCACGCATGTCAAGGCGGCTGCGCCCGGGAAGTCGTGAAAGCGGCAGCGACTTCCACAAAAGCGCGGGCGCGCGGCGGCAGGACGATGCAGCTTCGTGCGATAGTCCGCGCCACTTCGCTGTTCTTGCCTTCAGGAGGGTGCCGCGATGTTCATCGAAATCATCGTCCTGCCCCGTGAAGAGCAGTCCCCGAAGCGGCGCGCGGCAAAGGCCTCCAAGGCCCCCCCTCCGGTGGAGAAGCGGGGCCGGGCGGAGCTGGCCCAGGTGTGGCGCGAGGAGGGCAAGGCCTTCCACGGCGCCGTCCTGGAGTTCATCAAGGCCCAGCACCTCTTGGGCGCCGTGAAGTGGATGAGCGAGCCGGGCCTCCTGCCCCAGGTGACGCTCGTCGCCTCGGACCGCGTCCTGGAGAAGCTCCAGGCGGAGCCCCGCTTCGCCGCCGGCCGCTCGCTGTCCATGAACCTGCAGACCTGAGCGCCGCCCGTCCCCCGCGGCGCCCCCTCGCGTTTCCCATTTTCCAATCATTCATCCAGGACCCCGCGTGAGCCCTTCCGCGGCGCGTCCGGGCGTGGCCCGCGTGCGTCATCGTTGGCGGAAAAACCTGTCTCATCCTGTCTCACGCTGCTCTCCGCCTTGACGGCGGTGTCTTGAATTCCACAGGATGCGCGCAACCCACGAAGTCTGGCCAACCGGCCTGGACTTGAACGTGGGGGGTCCTTGGTCGTGCCTCCCGTCAGTGCGCCCCTCGCCTGGAATCGGAGCGGAACATGCGTTTGAAGAGAGTGGTCCCCGTCGTCGTGTCGCTGTGTTGCGCCACCGTTTCCGCCGAAGAGCCGCGCGACAAGGAGGTCTTCATCACCATCGGTTCGGACGCGGTGCGCACGGTGCGCTCGTCGTTCAGCGGCGGGAGCGCGCCCACGCTGGTGCGCGAGGCGAACGGGGTGAGCGTGCTCAAGCTCGCCGAATCGCAGCTGGGCGACGTGTCCGCCATCATGCACAGCCAGTATCACCGCTGCGCGGGCTACATGGCGCACGACACGCAGGAGGAGGCGCTCGCGCAGCTCACGCCCGCGCAGCCGACGCAGTCGCTGGTGAGCTACACGCTGGACAACGCGCCGGTGGTCAACTCGCTGTTCTCCGGCCTGCAGGAGGCCAGCCTGCGCGGCACCATCATCCAGCTGTCCAGCTACACGAACCGCTACTACAACAACTCCACCGGCGGCACGCAGGCGGCCGACTGGCTGAAGACGACGTGGGAGTCCTACGCCAACGGGCGCAGCGACGTGAGCGTGCAGCTGTACACGCACTCCGGCTGGACGCAGCCCTCCGTCATCGCCACCATTACCGGCACCGTCTACCCGGACGAGGTGGTCGTGATTGGCGGCCACCTGGACTCCATCAACATCAACGTGAGTTCCTCCAGCCGCCCCACGGCGACGGCACCGGGCGCGGATGACGACGCCTCCGGTGTCGCCACGCTGTCGGAGGTGTTCCGCGTGGCCATGGCCAAGGGCTACAAGCCGGCGCGCACGGTGAAGTTCATGGCGTACGCGGCGGAGGAGGTGGGCCTCTATGGCTCGCAGGCCATCGCGCAAGCGCACAAGAGCGCGAACGCCAACGTGGTGGGCGTGCTCCAGCTGGACATGACCAACTACCGCGGCTCCACGTGGGACCTGACGCTCGTCACGGACAACACCAACGCGGCGCAGAACGCGTTCCTGGGCAACCTCATCGACACGTACACGGGCTACACGCGCACCAACATCACGTGCGGCTACGGGTGCTCGGACCACGCGTCGTGGCACGCGCAGGGCTACCCGGCGTCCATGCCGTTCGAAGCGCAGATGAACAACGACAACCCCTACATCCACACGGCCAACGACACCCTGGCCAACAGCACGGACGGCAACGCCAACAACGCGTTGAAGTTCGCGCGCATCGGCTCGGCGTTCCTGGCGGAGCTGGGCAAGGGCACCATCCCGGGCCTGCCCACGGACACCACGCCCCCCACCGTGGCGCTCACCGCCCCGGCCAGCGGCGCGACGGTGAACGGCACCACCAACATCACCGCGACGGCCAGCGACAACGTGGGCGTCAGCAAGGTGGAGTTCCTGGTGGACGGCGTGGTGAAGGGCACGGCCATGGCCTCGCCCTACTCCTTCGCGTGGGACAGCCGCACGGTGGCCAACGGCAGCCACACGGTGGCGGCGAAGGCGCATGACGGCTCGGGCAACACCACCACCACGACGGCGAACACGGTGACCGTGGCCAACGTGTCCACGACCGGCACCTACGACACCACGTACAAGACGCTGCGCTGCGGCGCGGCGGCGGCCACCTGTGACAGCGGCACCCTCTTCAACGGCCGCGGCACCCGGGGCCCGGAGCTGAACACGCCCAACACGCTGCGCGGCACCTGCAAGGACGGCAGCTCCGGCACCTACCGCGGCGACGAGTCCATGGAGGCGCTCAAGGTGTCCACCGTGGACGGCTCCAACTTCGCCGCGGGCAAGCAGGTGAAGGTGGAGGCCACCGTCTGGGCCTACGCCAACCCCGCGTCGGACCGGCTGGACCTGTACTACACGGCCAACGCCACCGCGACGACGCCCACCTGGACGCTGATCACCTCCGTCACGCCGTCGGGGGCGAACCTGCAGACCATCTCGGCCACGTACACGCTGCCCTCGGGCGCCAACCAGGCCGTGCGCGCGCAGTTCCGCTACGGCACCGGCAGCCCGAGCAGCGCGTGCATCTCCGGCGAGTACAACGACCGCGACGACCTGATGTTCACGGTCCAGTAGGCGGCGGCTGACCTGAAGTGACACAGGAGGGGATCCGGAGCGCGAAGCCCCGGGTCCCCTTCGTGTTTCAGGCCGCCTTGAGCCCTTCGAGCGGCAGCTCCACCACGAAGGTGGAGCCCAGGCCCGGCTTGCTGTCCACGGTGATGCGGCCGCCGTGCGCCTCCACCACCTGCCGGGCAATCCAGAGCCCCAGGCCCAGGCCTCCGTAGTTGCGCCCGGGCACCGCGCGCTCGAAGCGCTCGAAGATGCGCGCGCGGTCCTCCTCGCTGATGCCAATGCCCTCGTCGCGCACGGTGAGGCGCGCGGCGCCGTCCTCGGCGGCCACGCGCACCGCGATGGGGCGGCCCTGGCCGTACTTCGCCGCGTTCGTCAGCAGGTGCGTCACCACCTGATCGATCCGCAGCCGGTCGTACCGGCCCACCAGCGGCAGGTCCGCGTCCAGCGTCACCGTCACGCCCATCCGCGCCACCTCCTCGCGCAGCCGAGCCACCGCGTTGCCCACCACGGCGGTGAGGTCCACGTCGTTCAAGTCCAGCGCGAGCCGGCCGGTGGTGAGCTGCGACACGTCCAGCAGCGTCTCCATCAGCGCGTGCAGCCGCTGCACCTGACGGCCGGCGGACTCCAGCGGGCTTCGCGCGCGGCCCAGCGCATCCTCTCCCAGGCTGCGCTCCAGCCGCTCCAGGTGCAGGCGGAAGGCGGCCAGCGGCGTCTTCAGCTCATGGCTCGCCACCGCGAGGAAGTCATCCCGGGCCTGGACGCTCTCGCGCAGCGACTGGGAGAGCAGCTCCTGGCGCAGGGCTTCGCGGCGGCTGCGCGACAGCTCCAGCATGGAGCGCACGCGCGCCACCAGCTCCCGGGCGCTGAAGGGCTTCACCAGGTAGTCGTCCGCGCCCGCCTCCAGCCCCTCCACCGCGGCCTCCTCTCCGGCGCGGGCGGACAGCATCACCACCGGGACGGCGCGCGTGGACGGCTGCTCGCGCAGGCCGCGCAAGAGCCCGAAGCCGCCCAGCCGGGGCATCATCACGTCCGTCAGCACCAGGTCCGGCGGGTTCGCGCGCGCGGCGGCCAGCGCGGCCTGTCCGTCCGTCGCCAGCACCACGTCGAACGACGGTGACAGCACGCGCTCCACGTACTCGCGCATGTCCGCGTTGTCGTCCACCACCAGCACGCGCGCGCGGAGAGCGTCCGCGCCCGGGGCCTCCTCTTCGTCCGTCAGCGCCCGGAGCACGGGCTGTGCGTCCGACCAGCGCTCGGCCTCCTGGAGGAAGGGGCTCGCGCCCAGGGCGGTGGACTCCTGCTGGCGCGCGGCCTGGATGCGGTCCGCGGGCAGGTGCGCGTGGCCCCGGGGGATGCGCACGGTGAAGGTGGTGCCCCTGCCCTCCTCGCTCTCCACGGTCACGTCGCCGCCGTGCAGCACCACCAGCTCGCGCACCAGCGCCAGCCCGATGCCGGTGCCTTCGTGGGTGCGGCTTCGCGCGTTGCGCACGCGGTGGAAGCGCTCGAAGAGGTGGGGCAGCTCCTCCGCGGGGATGCCCGTGCCCGTGTCGGTGACGCACAGGAGGACGGAGGCGCCCCGGGCCTCCTGCCGCACGATGATGCCGCCCTCGAAGGTGAACTTGAGGGCGTTGGAGAGCAGGTTGAAGACAACCTTCTCCCACATCTGCCGGTCCACGTAGACGGGCTCCGGCAGCTCGGCGCACTCCACGCGGAAGGACAGGCCGGTGCGCTCGATGGCGGAGCGGAAGTGGCCGGTGAGGTCCCGGGTGAAGGCGGCCAGCCCGGTGGGCTCGAAGCAGGAGTCGATGCGGCCCGCCTCCAGCCGGCTGAAGTCCAGCAGCGTGTTCACCAGCCGCAGCAGGCGGCCCGCGTTGCGGTGGACGAGCTCCAGGTCCTTGCGCGCGGCCTCCGTCACCGGCACCTGCGCGAGCACGTCCTCCAGCGGCCCCAGCATCAGCGTGAGCGGCGTGCGGAACTCGTGCGAGATGTTGTGGAAGAAGGCCGTCTTCGCCCGGTCCAGCTCCGCCAGCGCCTCCGCCCGCTGGCGCTCCTCCTCGTAGGCCCGCGCGTTGCGCAGCGACGCGGCCACCTGCGCGCTCAAGAGCTCGCTGAAGGAGGCGTGGCTCTCGTCGAAGGCGCGGTTGGGGGACAGCGCGGTGACGAGCACCCCCAGCGGCGCGGCCGTGCCGGAGCCCGCGAGCGGCTGGAAGAGGAACGTGCCCACCGCGTCACCAAACGGCCCGCCCTTCAGGGACAGGAGCGCCTCCAGCCCGTCACGCAGCACCCGCGCTCCTCCGAGCGCGCGCAGGAACGGCGCCGCCATGCGCGAGGCGGCGTCCAGCATCACGGTCTCCGGGCTCAGGGGGCCGCCGCGTTCGATGCCCACGGCCCCGCACAGCGTCAGCGACCTGCCGTCCTCCTCGCGCAGGTAGAGGAGCGCGCACGGCACGTCCAGGGGATGGTCCGCCAGGGCGGTCACCAGGTCGCCGCACGTCTTCGCCACGCTGCGCGTGTCCGCCGCCTGGGCGGACAGGTCGCGCAACAGCCGCGTGCGCCGCTCGCTCAGCACCCGGGGCGTCACCTCCGCGCACACCGCGAGCATGCCGCCGATGGCGCCCGTGTCGTCGTAGGCGGGCGCGTGGCTCACGTCGAAGTAGGACTCCTCGCGGTAGCCGCTGCGGTTGAGCAGCAGCTGGAGCGCGGGCACCCAGCTGGCGACGCCCGTCGTCATCGCCTCGCGCACCAGCGGCTCCAGCGAGTCCCACGCCTCCGCGAGCGTGCCCCGGATGTCCGTGCCCAGCGCGGCCGGGTGCTTGTCGCCAATCACCAGCGAGTAGGCGTCGTTGTAGAACTGGGTGAGCTCCGGCCCCCAGGTGAGGATCATGGGGTAGCGCGACCCGAGCAGCGTCTTCACGAGCATCTTGAGGCTCGTGGGCCAGGAGGTCACGGGCCCCACCGGTGACGCGGCCCAGTCGTGCGTGCGCACCAGCGCGTGCATCTGGCTGTGACCGGTGAAGAGGGCCTCCGGCGTCTGCGGCGGAACATCCTGGCTCATCGCGGGCGCTGCTCCTCGCATCAGCGAGCCATTTCCCTAAGCCGGCTCCTGGTGGCTTCCCAGTGGAAATGTGCCCATCCGTTGGGAGTGGAGCACCTCCCGGGCGCCCGGCTGGCCGCCTGCCGGAGGACAGCGGGCGGGCTGTCCTCCGCCGGGTACCAGTCCCACCTTGGAGGGGATGATGCCATCCCCCCAGGCCGAGCCCCGCGTCCTGCGCGAGAAACATCCCACCGAGGGCGCGGAGCGGGGCCGGCTGTCGCCCCGTCGAGAGGCACTGCTCCAAGCGCGCATCAAGGACCTGTCGCTGCGGCTGGGGGGCACGCCCCTGGAGCGCTACATCGCGCAGCTCCACGCGGAGCTGGAGGCGAAGGGGATCTCCTTCAAGCCCCAGTGCTACCTGTCCGACGAGTGGGGCTGTCCGTCAGGGGTGCCCGTCATCGGTCTGCCCTTCTACCTGGCGGATCCGGACCTGCTGTCCATCGAAGCGGAGCTGGGCGGAAGCGCGGAGACGGAGGCTGAAATCCTGATGTACCTGCGCCACGAGGCGGGCCACGCGTTCAACTACGCCTACCGCCTCTACGACACGGACGAGTGGCGCCGCGTGTTCGGCGACTATGGCCGGCCGTATCAGGATGACTACAAGCCCCGGCCCTTCTCACGCCGTTACGTCTTCCACATCTCCGGCTGGTACGCGCAGAAGCACCCGGACGAGGACTTCGCGGAGACCTTCGCGGTGTGGCTCACGCCGGACAGCGACTGGGCCGGGCGCTACCAGGGCTGGGGCGCGCTCAAGAAGCTCCAGTACGTGGAGGACATCGCGAAGCGCCTGGGCCGCGCGACGCCGCCCGTGCAGCTGGCCGAGCCCGACTTCACCACCGAGGAGATGGAAGGCACCGTCCAGGACCACTACCGCCAGCGCGAGCTGGACGAGAAGGTGGACGTGGAGCTGCGCAACGCCTTCGACCACGCGCTGGAGGACATCTTCTGGGGCCCGGGCGAGGCGCCGGTGAGCGCTTCGACGCTGGTGCAGGCGGAGCGCCAGCGCCTGCTGTCCACCGTGGGCCACTACGCGGGGGTGAGCCGGGGCGTGGTGCGCGCGCTCGTGGACCACCTGGCGGAGCGCACCGCCGCGCTGAACCTCACCCTGCACCCGGACGACAGCCGCGAGGCGGCGATGCAGCTGGCGTCGCTCGTCACCGTGCTGGCGATGAACTACCTGCACACCGACCGCTTCTTCGAGGACTGAAGCCATGCCCGTGAAGTCTCTTCGCATCGCCCTCCTCCACTACCAGGCCAAGGACGACCCGCCCGACCCGGTGGTGGAGCAGGTGGGCGCGGCGCTGCGCGCGGCCGGCCACGACACCCTGGACGTGCGCGTGGACGAGAGCGTCTCCGACCTGGTGCAGAAGCTCACGCGCGCCCGCGCGGATCTGGTGTTCAACCTCTGCGAGACGTTCGCGGAGGACTACCGGCTGGAGGTCAACGTCGCGGCGGTGCTGGAGCTGGCGCGCATGCCCTTCACGGGCGCCGGCACCGCGGGCCTGCTGCTCGCGCAGGACAAGGTGCTCACCAAGCAGCTGCTCCAGTTCCACGGCGTGCTCACGCCCCGCTTCGCCACCTTCGACGGCACGTCGTTCCAGACGAGCGGCGACCTGTCCTTCCCGCTGGTGGTGAAGCCCGCACGCTCGGATGCCTCCATGGGTCTGGGGGTGGAGAAGGACATGGAGGGGCTGGCCCGGCGGGTGAAGAAGATCCGCCAGGAGTACGACGACGAGGCGCTGGCGGAGGAGTACATCGAGGGCCGCGAGCTGTACGTGGGCGTGGTGGGCGACGCGGCGGCTCCAGAGGTCCTGCCGGTGGTGGAGCTGGACTTCGGCTCGCGGTGGAACCGCAAGCGGATGAAGATCGCCAACCGCGAGGTGAAGTTCGGCCCGGAGACGCCGGGCAGCCCGCACCTGGTGCTGCCCAGGGACCTGTCGGACGAGCTGCGGGGCCGCCTGGAGCGCGCGGCCGTCACGGCGTTCCGCGCGCTCAAGCTGCGCGACTACGCGCGCATCGACTTCCGCGTGTCCAGCCACACCAACGAGCCCTACCTCCTGGAGGTGAACCCCAATCCCTACCTGGAGACCCAGTGCGAGGTGGCCATGGGGGCGAAGGAGCGCGGCCTGGGCTACGAGGCGCTCGTGCAGCGCATCGTGGACACCGCGGCCCGGCGCCACGGCCTGGGCGTGGGGTCCAGGACCACGGTGGGTGCGCCCGCCCGGGAGCTGGCCCCCGCCCCGCACTGAAGCCTGCTCCGGCGTCGGGCGCGTGAGTGAAGCCCCCACGGCACCGGGCCCGGATTCCGGTGGCCCGGCCAGGGGCGTTGCTCTATGGGGGAGGCGTGCTCCACCGTCAGTTCCTGGACCATGCGAAGGCCGTGGCCCGCTTCGCGCCCGTGCGGCCCGCGGTGAAGGCAGGCTTCCGCGCCGCGCTCGCGTTCTTCGTCCCCACCATCGCCGGCACCGCGCTGAACCTGCCGGGTGCCCTGTGGCTCGCGGTGGGCGGCTTCAACACGTCCTTCGTGGACAAGGGCGGCTCCTACCACGCCCGCTTCCGCGCCATGGGCGGCACGGCGCTGGCGGCGGCGGTGTCCGCGGTGGTGGGAGGCCTGGCGGGAATGCACCCGGCCCTGGCCATTCCCGCCACCCTGCTGTGGGTGACGGCGTGGAGCTTCGCGGGCGTGTACGGCGCCGCGGCGAACCTCACCGGCAACGTCGCCGCCACCACCTTCGTCATCGCGCTGGGCCTGCCCGCGGCCGGTGTCATGAACGCGCTGGAGTCCGGCGCGGCGATGCTGGTCGGCTCCGCGTGGGCCATGATGCTGTCGCTGGTGCTCTGGCCCATCCGCCCATACCGGCCCGCGCGCAAGGCGGTGGCGGCGTGCTTCGACGCGGTGGCGGACTACGCGGAAGGACTGTCGCGCACGGTCCAGGGCGCGCGCGAGGACGCCTGGCAAACGCTCATCCAGGAGCAGCACGGGCGGATCCGCGAGACGCTGGAGCTGGCGCGCACCACGCTCGCGGCCACGCGCAAGGGCCGGGTGGAGCGCGGCCGGGGTGAGCGGCTGCTGGTGCTGCTGGAGTCCGCGGACGCGATGTTCATGGGGCTCATCGCCCTGGGCGAGCAGCTGGAGAGCCTGGGCCCCCCGGTGAGCGGCCCCGTGGGCGACCCGCGCGCGGCGGTGGCCGTGGCGCTGCTGGACTGCGCCAACACGGCCAGGGACCTGGTGCGGCTGGTGGAGCAGGAGGGCCGCAGCCGCAGGCCCCAGCCGGAGTGGGACGGACGCGCGCTGAAGGACGCGGTCGGAGACCTGGACGCGCGGGGGCTCGTCACGCGGCTGGAGCGGGCGCGGCTGACGGACATCGCCAGGCTGCTCACGGGGATGCGCGAGCGCGCGGACGTGGCGCTGGACACCGCATGCCGCCTGGCCGGCCCCCTCACCGAGACCCCGCCCCCCGCACGCGCGCTGGCCGAGGAGTCGCACACGTCCCTGATGGACCCCGTGCGCGCGCACCTCACGCTGGACTCGGAGGTGCTGCGGCACGCGCTGCGCGTGGGCATCACCACCACTGCGGCGGTCTACATCGCCAGCGTGTTCCGCCCGAACCACGGCTACTGGGTGACCATCACCGTGCTCACCATCATGCAGCCGTACACCGGGCCCACCTTCCTCAAGGCGCTCCAGCGTGTGCTGGGGACGGTGGTGGGCGGCCTGCTGGCCATCGCGGTCGCGTCCTGGCTCCAGAACCCGCACGCGATGATGGGCCTGTTGTTCTGCACCGCGGCCCTGTGCGTGAGCCTCATCCCGCTCAACTACGGGCTGTTCACCATCTTCGCCACGCTCACCTTCGTGCTGCTGGCGGAGATGGGCAGCGGGGACTGGACGCTGGCCCCGGTGCGCATCGTCAACACGCTCATCGGCGGCGCGCTGGCGCTCGCGGGCACCTTCTTCCTGTGGCAGCGCTCGGAGGAGCAGCGATTCCCCGCGCAGCTGGCGGACGCGCTGCGCGCGGACCGCGAGTTCTTCGACGTGCTCTCCCGCGGATGGAAGCAAGGCGGGGCACCCGATGCGACGGCGCTCGCGGAGGCGCGCCGCAAGCTGGGGCTGGCCACCATCAACGCGGAGACGTCCTTCCAGCGCCTGCTCAACGAACCGCGCTGGCGCACGGAGGCGGTGGAGCCGCTGATGACGCTGCTCGCCTTCACCCGCCGGTTCGCCGCCGTCTGCACCCTGCTCGCGTCACGGCCTTCCGTGCCCTCCACCCCGGCGGTGCAGGAGGCCCTGTCGCGCTTCGCGCGCGCCATGGACGCGAGCCTGGAGGACCTGGCGGACGCGGTTCACCACGGCCGCCCGCCCAAGCCGCTGCCCGCCTTCGACGCGCTCATCGGCTGGAACATCCCCACCCCGGACGCGGCCGGCGCGGCGATGGGAGCAGAGGCCCCCCTGCTCCAGTCCCAGCTGGAGCGGCTGGTGCGCCAGCTCACCGTGCTCCACACCGCCGCCACCCGCCGCCTGGAGGCCCTCCCCGCGGCTCCGGCCCAGGTCCAGCCATCCACGATTAGCGGGTCTTAGCTGAACAAGTTGAATAGGCTGCGGGACCCCTTCCTTGGTGTCTGGAGTCCCCCATGTCCTCCTGGCTGTCCCGAGTCCGCCTGCTGCTGGCCGCCTCCACCCTCCTGCCGCCTGTCGCGAGCGCGGCGAACGAGACCGTGCGGGTGTGGCTGACGACGACGTCCGGCAGCACGCTGGCGAAGAAGCTCAACGCGGAGGCGAACAAGGCGTTCGGTCCGGAGACGGGCAGCGCCACGGCCATCGACGTGAACGAAGGCGTGACGTACCAGACCCTCGACGGGTTTGGCGGCGCGCTCACGGATTCATCCGCGTGGCTCATCTTCAACTCGCCGCAGCGCACGGCCATCATGAACGACCTGTTCAGCGTGAGCGCGGGCGCGGGCCAGAGCGCCATCCGCCTGCCCATGGGCGCGTCCGACTTCGCGCGCAACAACTACACCTACGACGACACCTGCTGCGACCTGAACGACTTCTCCGTGGGTCACGACACGGCGTACATCCTGCCGCTCTTGAAGCAGGCGCGCGCCATCAACCCGGAGGTGAAGGTGTTCGCGGTGCCGTGGAGCGCGCCCGCGTGGATGAAGTTCAACAACTCGCTCACCGGCGGCGGCTACCTGCGCAATGACCTGTACGGCACCTACGCGAACTACTTCGTGCGCTTCGTGCAGGCCTACCAGGCGAACGGCGTGCCCATCCACGCGCTGAGCCTCCAGAACGAGCCGCACAACGCCAACGGCGGCTACGCGACGATGCAGATGGAGTCCAACGACCAATCCATCTTCGCGGCGCAGCACCTGCGCCCCGCGCTCAACGCCGCGGGCTTCAACGGCGTGAAGCTGCTCGCGTGGGACCACAACTGGCACGACGGCGCGGGCCCCGCGGGCTACCCGCACGAGGTGATGGCCTACAACGGCGGTCAGGCGCAGAGCGCCGTCGCGGGCGTGGCCTACCACTGCTACGAGAGCCCCGAGGGCAGCTACAGCGTCCAGTCCGCGTTCCATGACGCCTACCCCGCCAAGGAGGTGCACTTCACGGAATGCACCGGCGGCTTCTGGGCCACCAACGCCGCGGCGAACCTGGAGTGGGCGCTGCAGAACAACCTCTTCGGGCCGCTGCGCCACTGGTCGCGCACGTCCTTCTACTGGAACCTGGCGTTGGACCCGAACCACGGGCCGCGCGTGGGCGGCTGCGCGGACTGCCGGGGCATGTTCACCGTGGACAACGCCAACGGCACGTACACGCGCAACGAGGAGTACTACGCGTGGGCGCACCTGGCGAAGGTGGTGCGGCCGGGCGCGGTGCGCGTGGGCGCCACGTCGCTGGGCAACAACAACATCGAGACGCTCGCCTTCCGCAACCCGGACGGCTCGCGCGCGCTCATCGCGCTGAACTCGAATGACGGCGCCACGCTGTCCTTCAAGGTCCGCTGGAACGGCCAGGCCTTCGAGTACACGCTGCCGCCGCGCTCGGTGGCGTCCTTCCAGTGGGGCGGGACGTCCGGCCCGCAGGGGCCGTGGTACCGGCTGGTCAACAAGGCCACCGGAAGGTGCGTGGACATCGTGGGCCCGTCCGCGGCGGACGGCACCGGGCTGCACCAGTGGGCGTGCCACACGGGCTCAAGCCAGCAGTGGTCCCTGGTGGCCACGGACAGCGGCTACTCGCGGCTGGTGTCGCGCTACAGCGGCAAGGCGGTGGACGTGGCGGACGCAAGCCAGGCGGACGGCGCGCGCGTGCAGCAGTGGTCCTGGGCGGGCGGCGCCAACCAGCAGTTCAAGCCGGTGGCCACCACCGGCGGCTACACCCGCTTCGAGGCCCGCCACAGCGGCAAGGTGCTGGACGTGAGCAACTGTTGGAGCAGCGGCGACGGGGCCACCGTCCAGCAGTGGGTCTGGTCCAACAACGACTGCCAGCAGTTCCGCCTGGAAGCCATACCCTGATCAGGGCACCGTCGCCAGGAAGCCCTCGAGCAGGGTGTTCACCTGTTCGGGGGCGTCCAGCTGCACCCAGTGCCCCGTGCCCGTCACCAGCTTCGACGGAAGGCTCGGGACGAGCAGGTGGTACGCGCCGGGGGTCTGGTTGAGCGGCGTGATGACGGACAGGGCCGGGCCCGGGTAGCGCTTCAGCGCGGTGACGGGATCGAACTTGAGCAGCGAGCCCATGGCGGCCTTCACCGCCCCGCGCTGCGTGCGCCGCAGCTGCCCCAGCACCTGCTCACGCACCTGGGGCGTGGACGGCTCCAGCAGCGTGCCCCAGTACTGCTCGATGACCTGCGTCCAGCCGTCGGTGTCGAGCGCGGCCATCATCCCCTCGGCGGCCTCCTTCGGAACCTGGCGGCCGTCGGATGCCGGATCCAACAGGAAGAGCCCCGAGACGCGCTCCGGGTGCGCCGCCGCGTACGCCACGCACACCGCGCCGCCCAGGCTGTGCCCCACCAGCACCACGCGGGACAGCCCCAGCCCGTCCACCACCGTGGCCACGTCCTGGGAGAGGTCCTCCACCGTGAAGTCCGCGTCCGACGTGAGCGTGGATTGGCCGTGCCCCCGCAGGTCCAGCGCGACCGCGCGGCGCTGCTTGCGCACGTGCTGAAGCTGCGCCGCCCACTGCCGCGTGTCGCCACAGGCCGAGTGCACGAACACCACCGGCGTGCCCTGCCCCGTCCCGCCATCGTCCACGAACAGCTCACCCGCAGTGCCCTTCATGTCCTCGTCCCTTTCCGGGCCGGAAATCCGGCCACGCGTCGATGCCCGGAATCCTGCGCCTGTCGGCCCGCCTGGGGAAAGGCTGACGGCTCCAGCGCCGGATCCGTCCTGAGGGCAACACCCGGCGGGCCGCCCGTCGCACTCCCTCCAATCTTTTTCGATGCGGGTGGTTCCATTCGCCGCCCGCGCCCCCACTGTTTCCGCACCACCCCACCGCCCGTGAATTCCTCCGACGCCGAGAATGCCCACGCAGGCCGCACCTCCATCACGGTCCTCAACGTCAACGACGACCCGGCGACGCTGTACCTGCTCAGCCTCACGCTGAAGCAGGGCGGCTACCAGGTGCTCGAGGCCACGGGAGGGCGCGAGGCGCTCCGGCTCGCACAGGGGAAGCCCGACCTGGTGCTGCTGGACGTGCACATGCCGGACATCGACGGCTACGAGGTGTGCCGCCGCCTGCGCGCGGACGAGGCCACGCACGACCTGCTCATCGCCCACCTGTCGTCCATGTCCGTCCAGCGCGAGGACCGCGTGCGGGGCCTGGCCCAGGGCGCGGACGCGTACTGGACGCGGCCCCTGGCGGAGGACGAGCTGCTCGCGAACATCGAGGCGCTCCTGCGCCTGCAGACCCGCGCCCGGGACGCCGTGCGCGCGCGCGACCGGTTCCTCAGCATCGCCGCGCATGAGCTGAAGACGCCCCTCACCGTGCTGCGCCTCAACCTGGAGCGCGCGGTGGAGATGGTGGCCCACGACGCGGACGCCGACAGCGCCATGGGCAAGCGCCTCACCCCCGCGGTGCGCCACCTCACGCGGCTGCAGAACCTGGTGGACAACCTGCTGGACGTGTCCCGCCTGTCCACGCAGGGCATGGCGCTCCAGGTGGACACGGTGGACTTCTCCCAGGTGGTGCGCGAACAGGTGGAGCGCTTCCAGGCTCCGGCCCGCAGCGCGAACGTGGAGCTGACCGCGGAACTGCCGGACGCGCCCGTCCTCCTCTTCGGAGACCGGCGCCTGCTGGAGCAGGCCGTGGGCCACCTGCTGTCCAACGCCATCAAGTTCGGCGAGGACCGGCCCGCGAAGGCGCGCCTGTCCACGCACGAGGGCCACGCGGTGCTCGCCGTGGAGGACCAGGGCGTGGGCATCGCGCCGGAGGAGCACGCGCGCATCTTCCGCCGCTTCGAGCGCGTGGCCTCCGGAGGCCGCTTCGACGGGCTGGGCCTGGGGCTCTACCTGGCCCAGGAGATTGCCTCCGCGCACGACGGCACGTTGAGCGTGAAGAGCGCCCTGGGCCAGGGCGCGTGTTTCGAGTTGAGGCTGTCCCTGCATCGCACCCAGCGGTACTGACGCATCCCAAGGGAGAACGAGTCGTGTCGAACACCGAAGACGCGGACGGCAGCACCCCGTCCAGCGAAGGCAAGAGCCCGGCGAAGCGCCTCGTCACCAATGTGCCCCGCCTGGACTTCATCACCAAGGGCGGCCTCATCCAGGGCTCGTCCTACGCCATCATCGGCCCCCCGGGCTCTGGCAAGACGGTGCTGGCCAACCAGATCGCCTTCCAGCACGTGAAGAACGGCGGCAAGGCGCTCTACGTGACGCTGCTGTCGGAGTCGCACGGGCGCATGCTGGAGAACCTGTCGCAGATGACGTTCTTCGACGCCAGCGTCATCCCGGACCGGCTCCAGTACCTCAGCGGCTACCGCGACCTGGAGCGCGACGGGCTCAAGGGGCTCCTGGAGCTGTTGCGCAAGAACGCCCAGGCCCACGGCACCACGCTGCTCATCATCGACGGCATGGACGCGGCGAAGGAGTTCGCCCGCTCGGACCTGTCCTTCAAGCGCTTCCTCCAGGACCTGCAGACCTTCTGCAGCATCCTGGGCTGCACCACGCTGCTGCTCGCCCCGCACCATGAAGGGGAGATCCATCCGGAGAACACCGCGGTGGACGGCATCTTCCAGCTGTCGCTGTGGCTGCACGGCCCCCGCGCGGTGCGCGAGCTCATTGCCATCAAGTTCCGCGGCGGGCCGTCCCTCCTGGGCCGCCACGAGGTGGAGATCAGCAACCAGGGCATCGTCATCCACCCGCGCACGGAGGTGCAGTTCGCGCACCCCGCCGCGGAGGGGCGCGAGGACCGCATCCGCATGCCCTTCGGCATCCCGCGCCTGGACGACGCGCTCCGGGGCGGCGTGCTGTCCGGCTCCACCACGCTGCTCTTGGGCGCGCCCGGCACGGGCAAGACGCTCCTGGGGCTGCACTTCCTCCTCGAGGGCGCGCGCGCGGGGCAGCCGGGCGTCTACTTCGGCTTCTTCGAGACGCCCCCCCGCCTCATCGAGAAGGCGGAGGGCACCGGCATGGGGGACCTCAAGAAGTACGTGGACGAGGGCCTCATCGAGATCCAGTGGCAGCCGCCGCTGGAGCACAACATGGACTCGCTGGCGGAGAAGCTCCTGGAGCGCATCGAGGAGCGCAAGGTGGACAGGCTGCGCCTGTTCATCGACGGCGTGTCCGGCTTCCGCTCCGCGGCGGTGTACCCGGACCGCATGGGCCGCTTCTTCTCCGCGCTCACCCACCAACTGCGGATGATGGACGTCACCACGCTGTACTCGGATGAGACGCCCCTGTTCAGCCCCGGCGTGGACATGCCCCAGCCGGAGGCCGCGTCCACCGTGGAGAACGTCATCCTGGTGCGCTACGTGGAGCTGCGCTCGCAGCTCTACCGGCTGCTCTCCATCATGAAGATGCGCGAGAGCGCCTATGACAGCGGCATCCGCGAGTTCTCCATCAGCGAACAGGGCATCCAGGTCGCTGGCACCTTCGAGAGCGCGGAGAGCATCCTCACCGGCCACGCGCGCCTGTCCGGCGGCGAGAGCTCCCGCCCCGGCCGCGTGAAGGCCCCCCTGGGCGCGAAGAAGAAGCAGGGCCGCAAGGCACCCGCGAAGAAGAAGCCGGGCTCGAAAAAGGCTCCGGCGGGCGCGTCCCGGCGGAGGCGTTCATGAAGACCGTGCTCGTCGTGGACGATGAGCTGGACATCGCCGAAGCCATCCAGGCCATCCTGGAAGAGGAACAGCTGCGCGTCGTCGTCTGCGGCAACGGCCGCGAGGCGCTGGCCAGGCTCAAGGAGGAGAAGCCCGACCTGGCCATCATCGACGTGATGATGCCGGTGATGAACGGCTACGAGACCATCGACGCCATCCGCAAGGACGGCACCCACCACTTCCCCATCCTCGTCATGAGCGCCATCCAGCCGCCCAAGACCAAGATGGAGGAACAGCAGTGGGCCGGCTTCCTCAAGAAGCCCTTCTCCCTGCGAGACCTGGTGGACACCGTGGAGCGGCTGACGTCGTCGTAGGTTCCGCTCTCACTTTTTCAGCGCAAAGCATCCGCGGCGGGCAGGCAGCCGGCGCGGGTGCTTCCGGTTGAAATCGAAATATCGCGCGCGCACAGTGGGTCCACCTGACGCGACGCATCCATGCCTACTGAAGTCGAGCCGACCCCCTCCCGCGAGCCGGGCCTCTTCCGCCTCACCTGGCCCATCTTCTTCGAGATCTTCCTCTTCATGCTGATGGGCACGGCGGACACGCTGATGCTCAGCGGTGTGTCGGACGCCGCTGTCTCCGCGGTGGGTGTCGTCAATCAGTACGTCTTCATCTGCATCCTGGTGATGGAGGTGGTGAGCCACGGCGCGTCCATCGTCGTGTCCCAGTACCTGGGCGCGAAGCGCGGCACGGAGGCGGCGCGCATCGCGGCGCAGGCCATCACGATGAACTTCTTCCTGGGGCTCGCGGTGAGCGGCGGGCTGCTGCTGTCCGCGGACTTCATCCTGGGGCGGATGAACCTGGAGCCCCAGACGCGGGCGTACGCGAGCACCTATTGGCACATCGCGGGCGGCTTCCTGTTCCTGCAGGCGCTCATCAACGTCTTCTCCAGCCTCATCCGCACCTACGGCTTCACGCGGCAGTCCATGTACGTGGCCATGGGCATGAACGTGGTGCACGTGGTGGGCAACTGGGTGCTCATCTTCGGCCACTTCGGCATGCCGGCGCACGGAGTGGCGGGCGCGGCCATGTCCACCGTCTTCAGCCGCGCGATGGCGGTGGGCGTCTTCGCGTGGATGCTCTGGCGGGTGATGGACGTGAAGATGCGGCCCGCGCACTTCGTGGCGCTGACGCGTGAGTACGTGCGGAAGATTCTCCGCGTGGGCGTGCCGTCCGCGGTGGAGCAGCTGACGTACCACGCGTGCCAGACGGTGTTCCTGTACTACGTGACGTACCTGGGCCCGGTGGCGCTGGCGTCGCGGCAGTACGCCAACGCCATGTCCCAGTACGTGTTCCTGTGCAGCCTGGCCATCGGCATGGGCACGTCCATCATCGTGGGACGGCTCGTCGGCGCGAAGCGCTCGCAGGACGCGTACGCGCGCGTGCTCAAGAGCCTCAAGTGGAGCATCGGCATCACGGTGGCGGTGGACCTGACGGCCATCCTCTTCCGCGAGCCGCTCATCCGCCTCTTCACGCACGACGGCGACATCCTGCGGCTGACGTCACAGGTATTGGTGCTGAGCCTGCTGTTGGAGACGGGCCGCTCGTTCAACCTGGTGCTGGTGAACGCGCTGCGCGCCGCGGGCGACGCCACCTTCCCGGTCATCATGGCGATGATCTCCATGGTCTGCATGAGCCTGCCGCTGGGCTACTTCCTGGTGTTCCACCTGCACCTGGGGCTCGCGGGCGTGTGGCTCGCGGTGGCCGCGGACGAGTGGACGCGCGGCCTGGCCATGTGGCTGCGCTGGCGAAGCCGCGCGTGGGAGCGCCAGTCGCTCGTGTCCCCGGCGGAGGCGCCGGTGGTGATGGCACACTGAAGAGGGCTTGTCAGCGCGCCCGCCCTGCACGCCGGTACGGGGCGGCCGGGCGCCCTCCATCCCCGGCCCCTTCCGCTGGACGCGCCGCATCCCACTTTTGGTGGGCCGCGTTCCAGGCCAAACCGGGAGGTGCCCATGCTCGCCGTCGTCTACAAAGAGAACAACCAGGTGAAGGTGGAGGAGGTCGAGGATCCGAAGCTGGAGTCTCCCACCGACTGCGTCATCCGCGTCACCTCCGCCGGCATCTGTGGAAGTGACCTGCACATGTACGAAGGCCGCACCGCGACCAAGGCAGGACAGGTGTTCGGCCACGAGAACATGGGCGTCGTGGAGCAGGTGGGCCCTGGCGTCAGGAGCATCAAGAAGGGCGACCGCGTGGTGCTGCCCTTCAACATCGCCTGCGGCACCTGCTTCGACTGCGTGCGTGGCCACACCGAGTCGTGCCTCGTCGCCAACCCGGAAGCGCCGCACGCGGCCTACGGCTACGCGGGCATGGGCCCGTACCGTGGTGGACAGGCGGAGCTGCTCCGGGTGCCCTGGGCGGACTTCAACTGCCTGAAGATTCCCGGGCAGCCGGGCGACGACCTGGAGGACGACTTCCTGCTCCTGTCGGACGTGTTCCCGACCGCGTACCACGGCACCGAGCTTGCGAACGTGCGGCCGGGCGCCACCGTGGCCGTCTTCGGCGCGGGGCCGGTGGGCCTGCTCGCCGGCTACTGCGCGCTCCTGCGCGGCGCCTCGGAGGTCTACGTGGTGGACAGCGTCCCGGAGCGCCTGGCCAAGGTGAAGGAGATGGGCGCCATCCCCATCGACTTCACCAAGGGCGACCCGGTGAAGCAGATCATCGACCTGCGCCGCGGCAACCCGCTCATCATGGGCGCGCTGCGCGCCGGTGAGGAGAAGGCCATGGGCGTGATGTGCGGCATCGACGCCGTGGGCTACCAGTCGCGCGACATCAAGGGCGCGGACGCGCATGGCGGCCGGGAGAAGCCCACCCAGGTGCTGGAGCAGTTGGTGGAGCTGGTGAACCCCACGGGCTCCATTGGCGTCATCGGCGTCTACATGGCGCCGGACCCGGGCGCGCCGGACGAGAACGCGAAGCAGGGCATCTACCCGCTGCCGTGGGCCAAGGTGTTCGACAAGGGCATCACCGTGGGCACCGGCCAGACGCCGGTGAAGCGCTACAACCACTTCCTGAGGGACCTCATCATCGCGGGCCGCGCCAGGCCGAGCATGATCGTCAGCCACCGCCTGCCGCTCCAGGACGCGCCGGACGCGTACAAGAAGTTCGACGCACGCAAGGACGGCTACACCAAGGTCATCCTCAAGCCCCAGCTGAGTCCCAAGGCCCGCGCCTGAGGGACCTTGTCCCCACGTCCAGGTCCCGGGGTGCACACGCCCCGGGGCCTTGGCGGTATATGGTTTGACGGTGGTTGCCCTGGACAAACCCTCGACCGTGCTGGTGGTCGAAAGCTACGACGACCTGCGCGAGGCGCTGGCGGCCCTCCTCGTGTTGGAGGGCTACACGGTGCTGTCCGTGCCCTCGTCCACGCAGGCGCTGGACGTGCTGTCCCGGCTCCAGGACATCCCCTCGCTGGTGCTGCTCAGCCTGATGCTGCGCAACCCGGAGGACCAGCGCTTCCTCACCCGGCTGCGGAACCTGGGCCTGACGACGCGGCTGCCGGTGCTGGCGCTCACCGCGGACCCGGACCTCCAGGCGGCCCCGCCCGGGACGGTGTGCCTTCTGGGCAAGCCGGTGCGCACGGAGGTGCTCCTGGCCGCCGTGGACCGCTACCGGACCCGGCACTGATGGCCGGTGGCGTTGGGCGCCGATGTAGGCATGAAAACGCGGCAACTCCGGGCGGCAAGGGTCGATAATCCATCAACGTCCACCGTCTCGGTGGTTCGAGGGGGAAGACCTGACATGTCCAGAATCGGTGAGTCGATTGGCGGCGCCATCGCGGCGCGAGTGCAGCAGGCGTTGACCCCGCAGGTCCGCCCCCTGTCTCTTATACAC